>JBBQEA010000230.1:0-8013 GCA_038320245.1 Chitinophagales bacterium
ATTTTTTATTAACGGGTGTTATGTTCTGCGAATTTCTTGCTGCAATTGGCCCGCTGCTTAATACAAATGGAAAGCTGGCGATCTTAGCCAAAGCTACTGCATCAGTGGTTTGTATGGCCACCTGGTTAAGCCATTTGGAAGTATTAAGAATGGTAACAGCACCAGCTAAACGGATGCTATCAATGTACCTGGGTGTAATCGGCAGATCGGTTGAGTCTATCGCAATACCATACCTGGTTCTGCGACTGATTGAACGGGCAGTTAAATAAGCCGATGGATTGCTGATTGTAAACGGATTGGTGCCTTTGTCTCTTAAACGAATAATGTATCTCGAAAATTGGGCGTAGCTGTCGGCTTTTACAACAAATAAGGCTATAAGAATGAGGAGTATAATTTTTTTCATGGTGTAATTAATTGAAATAAAAATTCTTGAACGACATAAAAATGAATCTTAAAATTACATTATTTTGAACATAATAATCTGCTGCTGTTGTATTGCCGCCCGTAACAGTTAGGATTGATAAGCTTATGAAAGGGTGCTGCCGGTAGCGAGAGGGTTTCCGGCAGATAATGGAGAAAACTACAATTGGATGGTGCTGGTACCATTAATTATTTCATAATATTCCTTTACAGTTACTTTATTAACTCCACCGGAAAATCATTTCCAAATCCATAGCTTGCCGGGTATTGATTATTGCTACCATATTTTTTTACAAGTTCCGGTACCTGTACCTGCAAATAGTTTTTTAATCCGTTTACGGTTATCATTTTATTAGCTGCTGCCTGGCCTTTTAAAGCCTGCAACAATACATAGGTAAATGCACCATGCCCTAACTGGCCGAATTCTTTAGCTGTTTCGGTGCTGCCACTTGCAGCCATCCAGTGTGTGCCGGTACTGCGTGCCACAACCGCCAGACTTTTCTGCTGCTCGCCGTCATGTTTCAGCATGGCTTCAAAAGCACCGGCGCTTTGACAGGCATCAAGCACAAATATTTGTTTTTGCGCCTGTATGCCTATGGCATACTCCTGCAATTCTTTTGCACGAATACCATTATTTAAGAGGCTTTCGCCTGCATCGGTTACATTGGCGCTAACTAAGTAAAACTCTTTATTCGCAGGATTTATGTAACCATGCCCCGCATAATAAAATACAAAAACATCCTGGGGTTTTGCATCTTTTTTTATAGCATCAAAAGCAGAAATAATACCTGCCTTATCGGCTTTTGCATCGGTTATAAAATATGTTTTTACATTGGCAAGCACACTCTTTGCATCTTTCTCAATCTCTTCTTTAAAAGCAGTAGCATCGGGCAATGCATAAGTAAGCGGATTAATTTTATTTGTGTAAGCATTTATCCCCACCACCATCAGGTACATGGTTGCAGTTTTATCAATCTGATCAATCACGATATTTGAATCGTTATCTGCAACAGGTTGGGGTGCAGGCTGATTTCCATTAGCAGAATAAGATACCACAATTTCATCTGCATCACTTTCGGTACGCTGGCTGTTTAAGGCAATAGCCCTGAAACTATTATTACCCGGTAACAGGTTGATGCTATATTTTTTACTTTCACTGCCATCGTTATCGGTTACAAAAAGTCCACGGGTATTAAGGTTCACTACTTTACCGTTGTGAAACAAGCGTATCTCATCCACCTTATCATCCTTCGCCGTAGCACGTATGGTAAGCACTGCAACCCCTGTTGTGTTTGCATACACAGTGTTATCATCACCCACTTCTAAATTCCTCCTTTTTTCTGCATACTGTATTTTTATAACAGGCCTTATGTGAATGTCATCAATGTTAATATCTTCGCCATTAATTTTTTCACCATTTAAAATGCGTGGCAACAGGTGGGGCGTAAAAAATTTTTCATACATATCTGCAAGTGCAATAGTATTAACATTCTTCACATAATACATGTTTTCCTGTGCACCAGCAGAAGCATCAAAATGCCCATCGGGTGTCAGCACAGCCCAGTCGTTTGTTTTTGGAAAAGAATACAGTGTTGCTAATAATTTTTTAGTTTCCCAATTCCAAACGCTGATAGTATTATTGCTTGCAATAAACAAATAAATCCCGTTTTTTGAAAAATCAACAGCCTCTATATTTCCCCCATTGGCGTTTATAGTCTTGGCAACTTCCCACTCCTTATTGGCAATATTGTAAAACTCAATATTGCCTTTACGGGTACCTTTAACAAAATATTTATCATCCGGAGTAAAAGTATAACTAAGCCCCATCAAGGTGGAATCAACATTGGGAATTGAGTGAATGGACCTTTTTTCAATATCAATCAAGGACAAATTTTTCTGCTGCCTCGCCAGTAAATATTTATCAGTCTTTGAATACATTAAATTATCGGCTATCAGATCAGCACCCTCTAATGTAAGGGTATTTAATAGTTTACCTGAAGGGATTTCATAAAATTCAACCGGTTCATTTTTAGGATTTTTATTTGAATTGTTTATTGCAGCCAATATGTTGCCGGTATTGGCAAATGCACATATTTGATGATCGTGAGTTAGATTTACGGCAACATTTTCATGGGTGGAGACATCCCAGATGTTAAGCATGTTTGTGTACTCATCTGCCGTTGAAAACAGTAAAAATTCACTATTGTATGAAAGAGCGAATCTGTTTATACTGGACATATTGCCACTGTAAGGATAAACCCGGGGTTGTGTGTTACCCATTAAATCATATTCCACTAAACTTTTCTTAGCATCTATTTCCTGAAAGGTAAATATCTTACTGCCATTGCGTGATGGTAAATAATTATACAGATAATGATCTATTGCATAAGGTTTTAACATTAAGCCGTTGGTAAAATCCCACCGGATAACCTCGTTATTTGTGGGACGATAATTTAATTCATTGTCATCAGCTACCAGATGAAAACTACCCGCAATATCGCCAAGAGGTAAAATTTTAAATTTTTTTATAGCAACGCCGTTGTCGTTATTAAAAATGGTAAGTGCATCATTTCCACTTAAAATTACTTTATTACCTTTTTCATTAAAAAAAACTGTTTTAAAACCATGACTGTTTTCACTTTCCCAGATAGTTTTTCCGGTTTTTGTATCAGCCATAGTTATTTTTTTTCCAACAATCATAAATTTTTTGCCATCGGGAGAAAGTGCTACAGCATAAAAATCGTAAGGATATTTAAAAGTGCTGATAAAATCGTTTTTTAAAAAACTGTATATAGAAACAGTTCCTTCCGAACCAGAACTGGCAGCTAATAATAGGTTATTGTCCTTAGAAAAATTTAAAGAATTTGCATGTTCAAAAGTATGTAAAGCTGGTATGGTAATAGTTTCCAGAAGCTGTCCGTTTTTTGAATTACATATTGTTACCTTCCTGTCTTCGCCACCTAAAGCTATTTTATTTTTCAACATGCCGTAATCTCTGCTATGAAAGCCATCTCCTTTTATAAGTGTAACCTCGCCTGTATAAATGTTAATCAATTTATCCGTAGTAAGCATCAAGCCTGACTCAGGATATATTGTGCCAGAGGTAAAATAAACAGGGTTTGCGGTTTGAGATAAAATTTTAATCTCATTACCCATAAAATCTACCATTTTAAATACCTTGTTCTCAGTAAAAATTATTAAAGCTTTTCCATCTTTACTAAAGCAACCCGCCATAGCATTTTTAAAAATGTGTAATTGTTTTCCTGAAACTACATCCCAAAGAATTCCGTTTGCGAATAACATACTTTCATCTGGCGAAAAACTGATACTTTGGGCAGTACCTGTACTTACCTGTATCCTTAATTCCGGTTTTTGCGCATTGCCTTTTGTTACAAATAAAAGCAGGAATATTGCAGCAAAGGCAATGATGTTCTGTATTAATTTTTTCATACTCGGTCGATTTTATCCCATTTATTTATTTTTTTAAAAAATTCATCACTTCACAATCTCTACCGGAAAATCATTACCAAACCCATAGCTGGCAGGATACTGATTATTACTGCCATATTTTTTTACGAGCTCGGGCACCTGTACCTGTAAAAAGTTTTTTAACCCATTTACAGTAATCATTTTGTTGGCAGCAGCCTGGCCTTTTAAGGCCTGCAGCAATACAAAGGTAAATGCACCATGCCCCAACTGCCCGAATTCTTTTGCTGTTTCTGTACTTCCGCTGGCGGCCATCCAATGCGTACCAGTGCTGCGGGCTACTACAGCTAAAGATTTTTGCTGCTCACCATCATGTTGCAGCATGGCATTAAATGCCCCGGCACTTTGGCAGGCATCTAAAATAAATAATTGTTTTTGTGCCTGAATGTCTATGGCATATTGCTGCAGCTCTTTGGCTCGAATACCATTTTTTAAAAGACTTTCGCCGGCATCGGTTACATTGGCACTAACCAGGTAAAATTCTTTATCAACAGGATTGATATATCCATGGCCGGCATAGTAGAAAACAAATATGTCCTGCGGTTTGGCATTTCCTTTTATTTCGGCGAATGCATTTATGATGCTTTCTTTATCGGCTTTGGCATCGGTAATAAAATACGTTTTTACATCTGCCACCAGGCTTTTAGCGTCTTTTTCTATTTCTTCTTTAAAAGCTGTAGCATCGGGCAGGGCATAAGTAAGCGGGTTAATTTTATTTGTGTAAGCGTTAATGCCAACAACCATTAAATACATAGTTGCATTTTTATCAATCTTATCAATAACGATATCTGAATTATTATTTACAACAGGCGTAACATTTACATTAGAAGATCCGCCATCGTTATAAATAACCTCTATAACATCTGGTTTACTTTCAGTGCGTTGGGTGTTTAAAGCAACTGCTCTTATTTCGTTTTTACCAGCTAACAGATTGAGGGTATATTTTTTTGTAGAAGTGCCTGATTTATCATCCTCAACGATTAAATTCCTGGTGGCAAGATTTAATACTTTTCCGTTTTGAAATAACCGTATTTCATCAATAGCATCATCAGAAGCTGAGGCATTTACGGTTATCTCTGCCATACCGGTTGTGTTTTGATAGGAAGGCACATCATCGCCTACCTCAAGATTGCGTTGCACAGCAGCGTAGCTGATTTTTATAAGCGGTGCCGATTTAATAATATCCGATGGGATTGGGTCAAATATTTCTCCACTTACGATACGTGCATACAGGTTGGGCTGGTAATATTTTTCAAACAACCTGTCCAGCGGCAGGGCTTCCCGGTTGCGAATGAAATACAGTTGCTTTAAACCTGCATCGCTTCCGTCAAATCTTCCATCTGCATCAACAAAAACAAAATCGTTGGTAGTTTTAAAAAGATACAAAGTACCGATGAGTTTGCCTGTTGCAGTATTCCACATTTTAATGGTCTGATCATGCGAAACGGTATAAATTATTTTATCATCAGGAGAAAATAAAATACTGCGGATATTATCGCTGTGGGCATTTATGCGGTAAACTAACTCGCCGGTTCTTTTATAAACAAACAATTCGCCCTTTTCAGTTATATCGCCATCTGCCCGGCTGAATGCATACAAAGAAAGATCAGAAGAAGCAGCCGAAACCCCGAAATTTCCTGGGTCTGCGGAGAAAGTACCGGTTTCCTCCGTCCTTTGTAATTCAGTTGACGTTGAAATTAATTTACTTGTAGTAAGGTCAAAATAATATAATTTGCTTTGCTGCAGCGCAAGTGCATATTTTTTATCTTTTGATACGGTGATGTATCGTATTTTATAATCTTCATCTGCTACTGGTACATTCAATAATCTTTTGCCGGTATTTATATCCCATACTCCGAAACTTGTTTTTACGCCAATGGCCCATTCTATTGCAGCAAGCATATCTTTATCACTATTTACAAAAACATAGTCAAGCCGTCTTGTTTTTAAAACAGGCAATGTAGCTTTTGACTGGATATTATACTTTATCAAAGTTGTTCTGTCCTGCCGGTAATCTTCCAACGGGTAAAATAATTTAACAGCATCCGGCGAAAAAAAGTAGAGGTTACGGTCAAGCGCCGTGTTACTAATAATGGTTTGTGGTTTGATGATATTGTTGGAAACAATATTTTTTATGGTGAAGCTGAAAGGTGAATTATTAAAGGTTGCAATTGTATCGCCCGATGGCGAAAACGCCAGTTCATTAACACCTGTATTGATAGTGGTATGGCGGATGGGTCTCATCCGGTAGAGGTCTATCGTTTTTAAATTATTTTCATCTGTTGTAATATTCAGTATGCCATTATTACGGTTATATTCCATAGAACTAAATGTCTCTGAACCAAAGTTGGCGGAGATGCCTTCGTAAGTCGTTAGTGCTGTTTCTTTTTGTATGTTAAATTTTTGCAGCTTGCCGTTGATTTTTATAAAAGCGAAATTATCTTTCCCAAAAAAACTGCCGTTATTTACACCATCAATTTTCGAAATAAATTTCTTTTCAATTGTAAAATCATCCGTATTGTACAAAACCCGTTGCGGCGCATCTATGCCATCGGCACAAAAAATAAGCTGGTGGCTGTTTAGCGATGGTATTACAACTGCATCGTAGGATTTACCGGCAAGTTGTTTTACTTCTTTACCTGATTTGATATCAAATACCTTTATCGCATCGTGGTTGCGCCCGCCAATTACATAACCTTGTTCAGGCAGTGCCGCTATATAATTTAATGCCCCACATGACTGATTATACAGTTTTATCCGATTTACTATATCATACACTTCCCAGCTTTCGTCCCCCGGCACAACCAGTTTTGTATTATTATCTATGTAAAAAAGATGTTTTGCAGAGCCACTGTTGTTACCAAATATCTTATTAGTGCTTTTGCCTGTTTCAGCATCCACTTCCCAAAGCCCTTCGTTGCCGATATAAATTATTTTATCATCCGGGCTAAAAATAAGGCCATTGCTTATTCCCGTGTGTTCCTTGCTTTTAAATACCGGCTTTCCGGTAATAGTTGAAAAACAGTAATTTTTAAACTTGGCTGCCACGGCTACTTTGCTGCCGTCATTGCTTACGGCAATGCCATATACATCTTCACCATCAAGACGAAAAGTATACAGCTGTTTTCCGGTACCTACGTCCCACATCACCACTTTTGCATTGTTTAATGTATAAAGATATTTCTGATCTTTACTGATCACCATATCCTGTACATACCCGGCCCCATCGGGCACAACCAATATTTCTTTTTGCGCCATACAAATATTGCTTAGCAGTAACCCCAAAAAGACTATTGTTTTTTTCATTGGATTGTATTCTTATTCCAAAGTAATACTTGTAAAGGTGCATATATTAATGGGTTGATATCATAAGTACTATTGGGTATTTTGCAGAAATAAAAAAGCCGCCAGCTTTATAAACCAACGACTTTAATAAAAAGATTTTCATTACTTTATCAACTATTATACGCCCACTTCACCCACGTTGCTCCCCAGGTAAAACCTCCACCAAAAGCTGCCAATATTATATTGTCGCCTTTTTTAAGTAGCTTTTCCCACTCCCATAAACAAAGGGGCAAAGTACCGGCAGTAGTGTTGCCGTATTTCTGAATGTTTATCATCACTTTTTCCTTAGGCAATCCCATGCGGCTGGCAGTAGCATCAATTATACGCAGGTTGGCCTGGTGTGGTACCAGCCAGGCAATATCATCAGCGGTTAAATTATTGCGTTCCATCAGTTCAAAACTCACATCGGCCATACCTTTTACAGCAAACTTAAATACCGACTGCCCTTCCTGATACACAAAATGCTCTTTTGCCAAAACAGTTTCCACGGTGCTGGGTTTTACAGATCCACCGGCCTTCATGTGCAGGAATTTGCTGCCGCTGCCATCACTTTTTAAAATGCTGTCTTTTACACCCAGGCCTTCTTCAACTGCTTCCAATAAAATAGCACCGGCGCCATCGCCAAAAATAATACAGGTGGCACGGTCGCTGTAATCAATAATGCTGCTCATTTTATCTACCCCAACCACCACTACATTTTTATACCGGCCGCTTTCAATAAAAGCGGCAGCCGTAGTAACGGCATATAAAAAGCCCGAGCAG
>JBBQEA010000231.1:0-7982 GCA_038320245.1 Chitinophagales bacterium
ATTTTTTTTCATCTTGTTTTTACCTTTAGTAAAGCAAATAAAAGCAGTTGCAATACTGTTAAACATTTACTCATCTAAAAAATTAAAGCTATGGTAACAGCATCACAAAATAAGACAATCGTTGAGGAGTGCAATCATTGGCAACAGCAACTGGCGTTGTACCGTGAAAAAGTAAATAGCCTTAAAAAAGCTTTGTATCTTTTTGCTCCCGGAAAAACAGACAATGCGATTTTAACTGAAATAGAACATTTTCACAACCAGTTTCATATTCAGCTCATCAACATCCATGACTTAAAACATGAAATACGCAATCATTTACACGAAACTGAAAAGTATCCGAATATAGGCCACCGTATTCCACATCATTACATAAAAGAAAAGGTTGACTTGCAGCTTGCTGCACTTGATAAACTGGAACAAGAATTCCAACATTCCTTACAACAATAATTTCTCTTTAAATGTCAGCCAATCCGTAACAGATTGGCTGACTGCTTAAGAGATGATCAGTTAACTAAAAATATTTTCAATATGCCTATCTACGACAGCAATCACGTTAAAAACATTGCCCTGCTGGGACATGCCGGCTGTGGAAAAACTACTATGGCCGAGAGCATGCTATTTGAAGCAGGCGTAATAAAACGCCGTGGAAGTATTGCCGCAAAAAATACTGTAAGCGACTACCATGAATTGGAAACAGAAAGGGAAAGTTCTGTTTTTGCTTCCCTGCTACACATACCGTGGCGGAATTATAAAATAAATATTATTGACACACCAGGCTACGACGATTTTGCCGGGGAAGTAATTAGTGCGCTACGGGTTGCTGATACCGGTGTATTAATTTTAAATGCAACCACAGGAGTAGAAATAGGTACAGATATTATCTGGGAATATACCGACAGGTTTAAAACCCCTACGCTTTTTGTAGTG
Source organism: Chitinophagales bacterium (assembly GCA_038320245.1). Classification (GTDB taxonomy): domain Bacteria; phylum Bacteroidota; class Bacteroidia; order Chitinophagales; family Chitinophagaceae; genus Ferruginibacter. The sequence continues at coordinate 928 of JBBQEA010000231.1, forward strand.
AACAAACTTGATTTGGAAAATGCAGATTTTGACAAAACTTTAAGGGATGCTAAAACCCACTTTGGCGCTAATGTGGTGGCTGTGCAATATCCCGTTGAAACAGGACCGGCTTTTAATAAAATTATAGATGTACTCAATATGGTAATGTACCAATATGAGCCAGATGGAGGCAAACCGGCAAAACTGCCCATACCCGATGTAGAAAAAGACAAAGCATCAATTTTACATAAAGAACTGGTAGAAACAATTGCGTCCAATGATGAAGGATTGATGGAAAAATATTTTGAACAAGGTGAATTGAGTGAAGAAGATATGAAAGCAGGGTTACATGCATCAATGATAAGGCATGATATTTTTCCGCTCTTTTGTGCAGCTGCTGAAAAAAATATGGGCAGTGGCCGGATAATGGGTTTTATCGACAATGTGTGCCCGGCTGCCAATGAAATGCCAGCACAAAAAACAACTACAGGTACTGCATTAAACTGCGATGAAAAAGGGCCCGCCTGCATCTTTATTTTTAAAACTATTATAGAGCCACATATTGGGGAACTGAGCTTGTTTAAAGTTTACAGCGGTACTGTAAAAGCTGGCAGCGAGCTGTTAAATGAAAATACTGGCGTTACAGAAAAGCTAAACCAGTTACTGTTGTTGGAAGGGCACAACCGTATTCCGGTAACAGAATTGGTAGCAGGCGATATTGGGGCAACCATAAAACTACGATCAACCCATGTAAACAATACATTGCACGAAAAGGGAATCAACATCGAATTGGAGCCCATCATTTTTCCAAAGAGCAATGTTACTGTTGCCATTGCTACAGTAAATAAAGGCGAAGAAGAAAAATTATCACAGGCGTTACACACGTTGAGAGAAGAAGATGCAACCGTTCATTTTGAAGTATCGCAGGAATTAAAACAGGTATTATTGCATTGCCAGGGCGAATTGCATCTGCAGGTAATACAATGGAAAATAGCAAATATTCACAAACTGCAAGTAGCATTCGATAAGCCAAAAATTGCCTACAGGGAAACCATCCGGTCATCTGCAGAATCAACCTATCGCCATAAAAAACAAAGTGGCGGCGCAGGCCAGTTTGGAGAAGTGTTTATTCGGATTGAACCCTGGTACCAAGGCATACCTGAACCTGTTGGATTGCATGTACGGGCAACGGAAGAAATTGATTTAGAATGGGGCGGCAAACTGGTATTTTTAAATTGCGTTGTAGGTGGTGCCATTGATGCCCGGTTTCTTCCATCCATATTAAAAGGTGTAATGGAAAAGATGCAGAACGGTCCCTTAACAGGAAGCTATGTACGTGATGTAAGGGTGTGTATTTATGATGGTAAAATGCATCCGGTTGATAGCAATGACATATCTTTTAAAATTGCTGGTTTGCATGCATTTCGGCAGGCATTTATTGAAGCTGCTCCACAATTACTGGAACCCGTTTATGAAGTGGAAGTATTTTGCCCAGATGACCAGGTTGGGGCTGTAATGGGTGATTTACAAACCCGGATGTCTATTGTTGAAGGGATGGAAGCAGTAGGCCATTTTCAAAAAATAATCGCTAAAGTGCCCTTATCACAAATGCACCAGTATTCTTCCTCGCTCAGAAGTTTAACCCAGGGACGGGCCCGGTTTAATATGCAGTTTGTTGAGTATGCACCAGTACCTTACGAGGTACAAAAAAAGCTAACAGAGGCTTACAATAAACGTACTGTTGATGTGGAATAGACGAGAAAAGTATTGTAACTTGATTTTATTAAAATGATACTCATGAAAAAATATGCCTGTGCAATATTAATTATTACATCCGTTGCAGCCTGTAATACAAAACAACCGGATAAAGAAGTTGTGATAAGTGATTCAACCAATAAAATCACAAAGGTGGATTCGGCAAACCAAATTATCGATGCACACTATTTTTGGGAAGCAAATCAGGATGCCCCTAATGGATTGGTGATGAAAAAATCGAGGCCAATCAGCCTGGATTCGTTGACTACAGTCAATCTGCTTCAAGCGCTAAACAACCTGCATCCAAACGTTGAATTATCGTTTGCAAAAACATCCGGGGATACAGTATTTGTAAAAATAAATAAGAGTACCTATTTAACGCAACGGATGGGATCAAGCGGAGCCGAAGCATACCTGGCAGAAGTTACCTACAACCTTACGGAATTAACAGGAATAAATTTTGTAGACATCAACTTTAAAATGGGTGATCATGCAGAGCCTGGCACCTATTCAAGAACAGATTTTGTTTGGGCTAAAAAATAACCAGCGCAAAATTTTATTACCAGTAACAAGTATTCAATAACACACCTACAAAGGTTGTCAACCGAACAAGGTTCACAACCTTTTAGTATATAGGAGCAGCCTGTCTTATCCTTGCATCTGATTTACTATCAGGCCACACAATTTTTAAATAAAACCCTATCTTTAATTAATCACCTTACATAAATCCCCGGCACATGAAGAAATTTATTTTTGTATTGATAATTGCAAATATTAGCAAGCAATTACCTGCACAAACTGACAGCGTTCATTACTACAAAAAAAGTGAAGTAATGATCGCTATGAGAGATGGCATCAAACTGCACACAGTAATTTTTTCTCCTGTAGATGCAAAGCAGGCTGTACCTGTTTTATTAAAACGTACACCATATGGAGCTAGTCCCGGGATAATTGCAAGTGATTCAGCATTGAGTCTTGCTTTTTTCGGCACTAACCTTGGGAGTATGCTGGCTGAAGGCTATTTTTTAGTGGTTCAGGATATACGGGGTAAATACCAAAGTGAAGGCGCTATGCAGATTCACCAACCACTAACTCATCTTACCAATAAAAATGCTATCGACGAAAGTACGGATACCTATGATACAGTTGACTGGCTTGTTAAAAACCTGAAAGGGAACAATGGCAAAGCTGGCATCTTTGGAGTTTCTTACGGCGGTTGGCTTGCGCTAGTTGGTGCAGTAGATCCACATCCTGCTTTGAAAGCCTCCTCGGAACAGGCCTGTATGGGTGATTTGTTTTTGGGCGATGACTTTCACCACAATGGTGCATTTCGCTTAAGTTATGGAATGGAGTATACCTATGAAGTTGAGTTTGATAAAACCACCGACAGTGATTTTCCTTTTCCACAGTTTGATTTATACGATTGGTATAGAAAACTGGGCTCCTTAAAAAATGTTAACGACAAATATTTTCATGGTAAAATAGCTACCTGGAACGATTTTGTACAACATCCGAATTATGATAGTTTTTGGCAAAAAAATTCTACGCTTAGTTATGTGGCCAAAGCCGAAATACCGCAGCTCCATGTAGGCGGATATTACGATCAGGAAGATATTAACGGCCCTCAATTGATGTACGAGCACATGGAGAAAAAAGATAATGCCGGATTTAATCATATTGTTTTAGGCCCCTGGAATCATGGGCAATGGGCAAAAGCTTATACAGATAGTTTGGGCAAAATTGGCTTTGGAAGCAATACCGTTGGATGGTTTCAGGCATTGCAAAAAAAATGGTTTGATTACTGGCTAAAAGGTTTTGGAGATGGAAAGTTTGAAGAAGCATATTGTTTTCAAACCGGCAGCAATCAATGGAAAACCTACAATACGTGGCCACCTAAACAGGCCGTAATAAAAAGATTATATGCCGGCAATAAAAATAGCAGCTCTTTTACAAAACCTACGGCTACCACAGGTTTTGTAAGCTACACCAGTAATCCGGACAAGCCTGTCCCCTATCGTGCACTTCCCATTGAGGCAACCTATGGTGTGGGAAGCCGTTGGGGCCAATGGCAGGTAGAAGACCAGCGTTTTGTTTACTCAAGACCGGATGTTGTAAGTTTTATGATGGATTCACTACAGGAAGACTTAACCGTAACCGGAAAAGTAATGGCACATTTATTTGCCAGTACTTCCGGCACCGATGCGGATTGGGTGGTAAAACTAATAGATGTTTTTCCTGGGTTTGATAAAGAAAGCTTAAAAATGAGTGGCTTTCAGTTTCCTGTAGCTATGGAAGTATTTCGTGGCAGGTTCAGAAAAAGTTTTAGTAAACCATCCCCACTTATACCAGGAAAGCCGGAGGAATTTGTAATAGATCTGCACAACATCAACCATACTTTTAAAAAAGGACATCAACTAATGATACAGGTGCAAAGCAGTTGGTTCCCTGTTATTGACCGCAACCCACAAAAATTTATTTCCAATATTTTTGAAGCAAAAGAAAAAGATTTCATTACAGCAGAACAGCGTATCTATTTTTCTGCGCAATACCCAACTTATCTTGAATTACCGGTAATGAAAAATTGATAAAAGGAATCACAAAATTCAATAAAACAGCAACCCCAAAAATCTAAGAATAGTCATAAACATACCTAAGCAAAATCATAGTTACCCACCTAGCCGATTTGTAATTTTAGATGTAAAAAAATTATACATTTTTAAAACATACGGTTATGAAAAGTATATGTTTATTAATCATCATTTTTTCTGCAATGGGATCAAATGCTCAAAAGTGGGAAAAGAATTACGATTTTGTTGACGATTGCATTTGCGGATTATCAAAAGTAAGTAAGAATGGAAAGATTGGTTATGCCGACAAGCAGGGCAAAGAAGTTATACCCTTATTGTACAGCGAAGGCCTCACTTTTAACGAAGGTATGGTAGCTGTAAAAAAAGAAAGTAAATGGATGTACCTGGACAGCACCGGCAAAGCCATTACTGAGGCTGTATACGATGACGCTCTAGGCTTCGATAGCGGACTTGCAGTAGTAGCAAAAGGAGGTTTATACGGATACATTAATAACACCGGCGAGGTGGTAATTCCATTGCAGTTTTCAAATGCAAGGTTTTTTACAGAAGGACTTGCACCGGCTGCCAGTTTAAAAGGAAACTGGGGATTTATTGATAAAAAAGGAGATTGGGTTATTAAGGCTCAGTATGGTTTTGTAGATAATTTTGCCAGCAACGAGGCAAGGGTAATGAAAGGCGATAAAGTTTTTTATATAGATAAAACCAACAAAGTTTTACATGAATAACCTAAAGCTGGCAATGATATATTGCTAATACCCAATCAGCAAATTAAAGCATAATGGGATTATTATAAGCAAAAAAAAGGGCCAGGATAGAAATCCAGCCCGTTTTAAAATCCAATATCCTATGAAAAACCAAAACGAATGTAAGATGCCTCATCCACATGGGTTAGAAAAAATTAGTAAGTGGTAGATTTGAGCTATTAATTGGCATTACGCGGCTTTAACCCACTGATTTTTAAGTGGTAAAACAATTGTTCAATAATCCTTCAAGAAAAGGCAAAGGGCAAGATCGCTTTTGCTAATGCCAGAAATAGTATTCCTGTCTCTATTTAAAATCTGATATCATTTTAAAGACCGGGGAAATAGTATGAAGTGTTACAACCAGAAAAAAAAATCAGCATTTATATGTGGCTGCATTGATAGTATAAATTCACACTCGTACCCTGGGATCAATAACACTGTACAGGACATCAGCAAGCATATTGATTACAATGAAGATACAGGCACTAATTAATACGGAGCCCATAACTACGGGATAGTCTAATTTCTCCAGTGCATCAACAGTAATTTTACCGATACCCTGCCAGCCAAAAATATATTCTACAAAGAAAGCTCCGGCAAGCAACTCGGCAAACCAGCCTGTAATGGCCGTTACCACCGGGTTAAGGGCATTGCGTAGCGCATGCCGAATAACAATTGTTCGCCTGCTCAAACCCTTGGCATAGGCTGTTCTGATATAATCCTGGCTAAGTACATCCAACATGGAACTTCGGGTGAGTTGGGTAATAATGGCGAGGGGGCGAATGCCTAAAGTAAAAGCTGGCAATATAAGATTCTTCATCGTAAAGTAGCGTTCGCCGGTTACCTCATCTATATCAAACCAGCTACCTGTAAGTTGCAGCCCTGTATAAGGATGCAGTACTACCCCAAAAAAATAAGCAATAATAATCGCCATAAAAAAGGATGGGGCTGATATGCCGGCAATACTGGCAAATACAGCCGAAGTATCAATCCAACTGCCTTTATTAACTGCCGCTAAAACACCTAAAAACATACCGGCAATGGCAGCAAACAGCATGGCCGCAAAAGCCAATAAAAGCGTTCCAGGCAAGGCTTCCATTAAAACCGATCCCACGTTTTTTTTTGTCTGATAACTTTTTCTGAGATAGGGAATCTTCAATCCAATTTTGGTAGTGCCGCCAGCAAAAACACCTTGTAATTTTTTGTTGGCAATATCATCTGCAGTATGAATGCATAGTGGGGAAACATCATTAAGGTATAAAAAAAACTGCTTCCATTTGGGCTGATCCAGGTACAGTTCTTTACGGATATTATCCATTGTTTTTTTATCGCCTGTTTGCCCCATCATCATCCGGGCGGGATCTCCAAAACCCTGAAAGATTACAAACACCAGCACTACTACGCCCAGCAAAACCAGCATAGCATAATATATTTTTTTTAACAGCTGTTGCAATTGCCAATTATTAATAATGATGGGTTAGGGGACGCTGTAGCTATTGCAACAGCACTTTCATATTTGCCCAGCTATACTTTTGTTGCACAACAGGCCCCTTCATCACAAAAATGGTGGGATTGGCCCTTGCAGCAGTTTTGATGGCTATACCATCGCAGGTGTATACTGGTAAATTAAAATTGTGTTGCTCGTTTATAAAAGCCTGTATATTTTTTGTATCAGCAGTAACAATATAGATAGGTATATTTTGCTGCTTTGCTTTTTTGACAATATCGGTAAACACACTTATCCATTTTTCACCCTCACCTTCCAGCTCTTTAACAAAAAATAAATAATAGGAAGGCTTGCTTAAAATGGTTTCGGTAGAATCTGCACCCGACGAATCGGCTAGAATAAAATCATTTATTTTAGGGGCATTGTTCACTCCTTTTTGCACAAGTGTTTCTTTACGCTCTACAAATTTCCAGGTACTATCGGGCAAGCTTGAAACAGCAAATTCCTTTTTCTCTCCAGCCTTTTCATAAACAAATCCATAGG
>JBBQEA010000232.1:0-7956 GCA_038320245.1 Chitinophagales bacterium
TGTTTTAGTTTGGTTGAACGTGCCAAGGGCTACGGCATGGAAGGCATCCGTATAGATGGCAATAATATTTTAGAAGTATATGACACCCTAAAAGGCGTTAGGGAATATTGCATCGAAAATCAAAAACCTTATTTAATTGAATGTATGACATTCAGAATGAGAGGACATGAAGAAGCCAGCGGCGTAAAATATGTACCCAAACATTTGTTTGATTTATGGCAACAAAAAGACCCCATTAAAAACTACGAAACCTACCTGCTGGGTGAAAATATTCTCAACGAAAATGATCTGGCAGCAATTCAAAGTGAGTTTAAAGAATACATTGAAACTGAATTAAAAACAGGATTTGATTCGCCGGCAATTATTCCAAATACACAGGAAGAAGTGAATGATGTATATGCAAAAAGTGATGCCGGTATAGCACCCGTCCAGCGGACAGGAAGGTTTGCCGTTTCCAATGAGCTACCTGCTACCGAAAAGCGCTTTATCGATGGCATTAAGGAAGGTCTGCAAATGAGCATGGATAAGCACTCCAATTTAATATTGATGGGGCAGGATATTGCAGAGTACGGTGGTGCATTTAAAATTACAGAAGGGTTTGTAGAAAAATATGGTAAAGGAAGGGTTCGCAACACGCCTATTTGCGAAAGCGCCATTGTAGGCGCTGCTCTCGGTTTAAGCATGGAAGGATATAAAGCCATGATGGAAATGCAGTTTGCAGATTTTGCAACTGTAGGCTTTAACCAAATCATTAATAACCTTGCCAAAATACATTATCGGTGGGGGCAAAATGCTGATGTGGTCATTCGTATGCCAACGGGTGGCGGCGTAGGTGCAGGGCCATTTCACAGCCAAAGCAATGAAGCATGGTTTGTGCATACCCCCGGTTTAAAAGTTGTGTACCCTTCCACTCCGGCCGATGCAAAAGGATTGCTGATAGCTGCTATCAACGACCCTAATCCGGTGTTGTTTTTTGAACACAAGGCGCTATACCGCAGTGTGAGTGGTGCCGTTCCGGATGGTTATTACGAAACTGAAATAGGCAAGGCAAGGCTGGTGCAAGCTGGTGAAGATATCAGCATTATTACTTATGGCGCAGGCGTACATTGGGCGATGGATTATGCAAAAAATCATCCGCAACATTCCATTTATATCCTCGATTTAAGAACCTTGTTGCCCTTAGATTATGATGCCATAAAAACAGCTGTTGCAGCTACCGGAAAAGTTTTGCTATTACACGAGGACAGTCTCACCGGCGGAATTGGTGGTGACATTGCCGCATGGATTGCCGAACATTGTTTTGAGTTGTTAGATGCACCGGTATTGCGTTGCGCCAGTTTAGACACACCGATTCCATTTAATATTGAACTGGAAAAAAACTTTATGGCCTACAGCCGGCTGGATGAATCGGTGGAGCGGTTGATGAGTTATTAAAATTAAAATGGTGAAGATTTTAAATCAGCTTTCAAATAAAAAACTGATTAAACATCCACCAATAATTTAGATTCAAGATAAAGCGTATCGGGGTCAAAATCGATGTCATCATTCCAGATAACTGTACCATTAAAGACACTTACTTTTTGGCAAAACGCTTCATCGTTCAAAGCTTCGTAAATTGGAAATTTCAGGTAAGAAAAAAAATCAAATTCGTTTACTTCCCCGTTGGTGAAAGTTAGCAGTAATTTATAACGAGACTCGTATTTTACCTTGATTACATGTGGGTTCATTTAAATTATTTTAAAGGGTCGATGGTAAATATTCTATTGTCACTAATTGCCAATTGCCAATTGTCAATTAGCCATTAAGTCTTCTTTATGTATTTCAATCCATGCCTGCACCAATCTTTCTTTGTTAGAAGGCAACGATCCTTCCAATAAATTTCCATGGGGTGTCTCATGCACTGCTTCCAAAGAAAAGTTGTGCTGTCGAAGGGAAATTCATTGCGCTATCGGGCAACAAATGCTGATTGTGCTTTGTGTTTGTGCTTTTTGTCAATAAAGTAACTCAATAAGTTCTTCGTTATAATTAAACGAAGTTATTGTCCAACCCTTTCCATTGTTATAAAGCGTAAAGTCGAACTTCAAATAATACTTTTCAAACTTAAGTATGTAAAAACGCTTAGCAAGAAAGTCTTTTATTTTTCTTTCCATTACAAATTCAGATGAACCCATTTTTCCATAAGAAGGAAAAATATTATTGAATTGGTTTGCAATTGTCACCTGAAGTGTGTCAATTGCAGCTGGCGTCATAACCGTATTTTGCTTGAGAAGTTGTAAGGCGTCGTGTATCTTTCCGTTTGCAAATGTTTGCATAAAAGCATCACACACTTTGTCTATTCTTTCTTTGTCTTCGTCAACAGAGATTTTTTTTTGTCCACATGAAACAAGTGTCAGGGAAAGAAAAATGAGAGTTAAAAATTTAGTCATACAGTTATGTTTAAATTATCATTGTAATTTGATACCACCACGAAAAAAGATTGCTGCAAGAAAGGCAGTCATTGCTATTCATTGTCTGGAATGGCTGCTGAATCTATAGCTGAGTTTTATATAGCCACTTACTGCAATACCCTTCTTTGCAGCAATTTTTCACCGTCGCAAATATGTAATATCGTTTTTATTGTTCTTGTCAAAGCTAGATCTCAATACAAGCTTTTCTTTATTAATTTTAATTACTTTATAAGAAAGAAACATTCTATCTTCCCTAGGGTCTAGCCAAAGGGTTAATTATTTATCATTTCGTTGTTCCCATACTCCATTATATTCATCACCAAAATGCCAACCTTGTGTCCTAGAATTTTGATTAGTAGTGTCACCCTGAATGTGGAAAGTGGAATCCGATCGAATTTCAAGGTCTCCCCAGTTCTCTGCTATTTTTACTACTGCACCTTTACATTTTTTTATTATAGGCTTCACTCTTTTCCAGCTTCCAATTAAAGACGATTGACTACAAGCCTGTCTACTGAAGCCAATAAAATAAAATAAAATTTAGTACGCATAGCTTATTTGGTTTCGGAAAATACAGTTTCTTTCAGATTAAGGTTATTCAAATTGCTGCCAAAGAAAATTCAATGCCAATGTTTGGGAATTTGAAATCCGCCCGCCGGAACTGCTACCTTTCTTTTTTTTAATCCTACAACCCCAACCCTTCAATTCTTTCTCCCGGCAATAACAGATGCAGTTGCAGTCCAGTATCTTTTGCCCCGTCAATATTTACTATTGAGTCATCTATAAACAAGGTTTCGTGTGCAGCAATACCTGCATCCTGCAAAACAAATTCGTAGGTAGAAACATAGGGTTTGCGGCGGTGCATGGTATGGGAATAATAACTTTTTTTAAAGTAATCATCAAAGTTTCTAAGGTTGGTTACCCTGGTAAAATACTCATGGAATGCTGTATGATGAATACTGTTTGTATTACTCAGTAAATAAAGATTGTACTGTTCTTTTTTCTCTGATAAAAAACGAAGACTCTCCATCCGGAAGTCCAGCAGGATTGCATTCCAGGCTGATTGCATTTGCTCGTTGGTTGTTCCCGGCTGGCAATGTGGTTTCATTGCTTTGTAAAAATCATCTTCCGAAATATTCCCTGTTTCCAGCAACTCAAATAATTCGTTAGCCTCTGTCTGTGAATAAAAGGAATCAAAATCACTTGCACCCAAGGCCTTAAAAGCATTGGCCGTTTTATGATAATCAATGTTTAGTAATACACCGCCCAAATCGAAAATGATATTTTTAATTGCCGCCATTGGAAATATTTTTATACTGGTTAAGTAAAAGCTTTTAATAAGAAAAGCAAGATACCACCACTTCAGGTTTATCCATGCATTGGGCTAATTATTTTTCAACAGAAAAAGAAGCCTCTTTGGTATCTGCTGAACTACCACCAACAAAGACGGTAAAATCGCCGGGCTCATATACCCATTGAAGGTTGTTGTTGTAAAATTTTAAATCGTTACTGGTAAGATAAAATGTTACTACTTTTGTCTCCCCCTTCTTAAGAAATATTTTTTGAAATCCCTTTAATTCTTTCACGGGTCTTACCACACTGGCAACTATATCTCTTATATACAACTGCACGGTTTCTTCCCCATCATAATTACCAGTATTGCTTACTAAAACTTTTACTGATAATTTCTCATTTGGCCTGATAGTTTTTTTACTAAGCTCCAGATTGCCATAAGAAAAATGAGTGAAGCTGAGGCCATATCCGAAAGGAAATTTAGGACTGTTGACCAAATCTGTGTACGCAGACACATAGTTAAGATCGCTGTCATTTTGAGCTGGCCTACCGGTATTGTAATGGTTATAATAAATGGGGATTTGTCCTTCGGTTCTAGGGAAACTAATGGGCAGTTTGCCTGATGGATTGTATTCCCCAAATAACACATCTGCAATGGCATTGCCAGCCTGTGTTCCCAGCCACCATGTATAAAGAATGGCAGGCACATTATCTGCAATCCAGTTAAAGACTAAAGGCCGGCCGGCACTGATGAGTACAACCATTGGTTTGCCTGTTTTATAAATTGCCTTTACCAATTGTTCCTGCATACCTGGTAGATGTATGCTGCTGCGGCTTTTCGCTTCACCCGTCATATCTGCTGCCTCGCCTATTGCAATTACCACCACATCTGCTGCCATTGCTACAGCAACAGCTTCAGCAAATCCGGAAGTATCTGCATCATTAACATTGCAGCCCTTTGCATACAACATGCCGGCATCTCCGCCCAGCTTTCTTTTAATCCCGTCCCATACACTTACAATTCTTATGGAATCATCCGGCCAGGTGTAGCTCCAAAAACCAAGGTTATCCCTGATGGCTTTTGCAAATGGCCCAATAACAGCAATATTTTTTGTTTGTCTGGAGAGTGGTAATATTCCATCACCAGCCAGATTATTTTTAATTGAGTTGTTTTTCAACAATACAATACTTTTAGCAGCCATTACCCTTGCTGCTTTCAGGTTGGCCTCATTGTTCCATTCTTTTTTTTCTCTTTGCTCATTGCAAAATCTATACGGGTCTTCAAACAATCCCATTTCAAATTTCTTCTTTAATATTCTTTTCACTGCGTCATCAATTACCATCATTTTTACCTTGCCATCTTTCACCAGCCTGGCCAGGTTTTTAATATAGCTACGGCTTTCCATATCCATATCACTGCCGGCATTGGCGGCAGCCATCGCAGCTTCATAATTATCCTTTACAAAACCATGATTAATCATCTCACCTACACTACCCCAGTCGCTAACTACAAAGCCCTTGAATTTCCATCTGTCTTTTAAAATATCCCGTTGCAAATATTTATTACCGGTAGCAGGTATGCCATTTAAATCATTGAACGAATTCATAAAAGTAGCTGCACCAGCATCTGCTGCCGCTTTAAAAGGGGGCAGGTAGGTTTCCCATAATTGCCGGAGACTCATATCAACACTGTTATAATCTCTGCCACCAACAGCTGCACCATATGCAGCAAAATGTTTGGCACAAGCCATCACTGCATCTGTGCTACCGAGTCCTTTACCTTGAAAACCTTTAACACGTGCAGCAGCAATCAATGAACCGAGGTAAGCATCTTCACCGGCACCTTCCATTACTCGTCCCCAGCGTGGGTCACGGGCAATATCAACCATGGGCGCAAAGGTCCAGTGCACGCCTGCAGCAGCTGCTTCTGTGGCGGCAATTCTTGCAGAATTTTCCATAGCCTGCAGATCCCAACTAGCGGCTTCTCCTAAAGGAATGGGAAATATAGTACGGTATCCATGAATTACATCCTGACCAAACAACAATGGAATTTTTAACCTTGATTGAAGAGCAATCTCCTGTAGTGTTCTTGTATGTTCCACACCCGTTACATTCAGCATACTCCCCACCATTCCGTTTTTAATTTGTGTTTGTTTGTCGCCATCCTTGGTTATTGGTCCTGTAGCTTCCCACTCACCATTATACTGATTCATCTGCCCAATCTTTTCATTTACTGTCATCAGTTTTAAAACAGAATCTACCCGCTGATTAATTGTTTTTACCTGTGCGACTGAATTTGAAAAAAGCATTAATAAAACAAGCAACTGAAAGAATCTGACAATGACGAGGGTAAACTTCATAAACCGATAAATTAGTTAAAAGCAAAATTACTTTTAATGAATTTGCTGATGATAAGTTATTTTAAAAGAATTGGTATTTTATCAAATCTGTAATGATTTATTTTAAAAATGATTTATCTTCTCGCCATAAAAATTACTTGCCATGCAAAAAACTAAAGTCGCCATTTTAGGTGCCGGGTTCATCAGCGACATTCATTTGGAAAGTTATCATCGTTTTGTTCCTGAAGCTGAAATAGTGGGTGTGTATACCCGCAGTGCAGAAAAAGCTGCAGCATTTGCAGAAAAGCATCAAATACCAAATTGGTATGATGATATGGATAGATTGATCAATGAATCTGGTTGTGAAATATTAGATATCTGCCTGCCCAATTTTCTTCATGCAGAAGCTACCCTAAAAGCTGCTGCCGCTGGTAAGCACATCATCATTGAAAAACCACTTGCTGTAACATTGGAAGAAGCAGACAGTATGATTGCTGCCTGCAAAAAAGCAGGTGTAAAACTAATGTATGCCGAAGAGCTTTGCTTTGCCCCCAAATATGAACGAGTTCGTCAACTGGTAAATGAGGGCGCTATTGGAGACATTTATATGCTGAAGCAATCTGAGAAACATTCCGGCCCACATTCGGACTGGTTTTATGATATTAATTTGTCAGGTGGTGGAGTGCTAATGGACATGGGTTGCCACGGCATTGCATGGTTCAGGTGGATACTGAATAATGTAAAAGCAACAAGCGTATATGGCAGCATGAATACAGTGTTACATCAAAACCGAACTAAAGCAGAAGATAATTCAGTAGTGATAATAGAATTTGAAAATGGCGTAACCGGGGTGGTGGAAAATAGCTGGGCCAAACATGGCGGTATGGATGATAAAAGTGAAGTGCATGGCACCGGCGGTGTGGTGTATGCAGACTTGTTCATGGGCAATGCGGCCATTGCTTACAGCAAGCATGGATTTGGCTATGCCATGGAAAAAGCTGATACGACCATGGGCTGGAGCTTCCCTATTTTTGAAGAAGCTTTTAACCAGGGCTACCCACAGGAACTGAAACATTTTATTGAATGTGTACAGCAGGATAAAGAACCAGTGGTAACGGGCTTGGATGGCCGTGCAGTACTGGAAATTATTTATGCAGCGTATGCATCAGCAGGACAGGGAAAAAAGATCATGCTGCCTTTTGCACCAACAGTTGAAAAACCTATTGACCTTTGGCTGAAGTCATAAAATTAAAACCATGAAATTATTTATCACAGATACTTATAAAGAATTTTCCCAACAAGCAGCAGAAGATTTGGTACAATTGACTGCCAATAAAAAAATGCCGGTGGTTTGCACTGCATCAGGCGATACCCCTGTAGGTTTATACGAAGACCTTTTTGATAAAGTGAGAAACAAAGAAGCAGATATTTCAGATTGGTATTTTCTTAGCCTGGATGAGTGGGCTGGTATGAATGGCGGTGATGAAGGAAGCTGCAGGTTCCACCTGAACAACCAGTTGCTGAATCCTTTGAGAGTTACCAATGATAAAATTATATTTTTTGATGGCAGGGCAAATGATCTGGAGCAGGAATGCGACAGAATAGAAAGTTTTATTAAGCAACAGGGAGCTATTGATGTATCCATTGTAGGACTTGGAATGAACGGGCATGTTGGTATGAATGAGCCTGGCACAGCTATCAGCAGCCGTTCACATATCAGTAAACTTGATCCCCTGACAGCACAGGTGGGGCAAAAATATTTTAAGTCCGCCACTCCATTAAGCGAAGGCATTACAGTAGGATTGGCAACTTTACTGGAATCAAAATATATACTATTGCTGGTAAGTGGTACTAAAAAAGCCGCAATTGTAAAGCAGGTA
>JBBQEA010000233.1:0-7851 GCA_038320245.1 Chitinophagales bacterium
TGACAACATTACAATTGTTGGAATTGAAAATCCTGAAAACTTCCGACACATTCAGAAACAGAGAAAATTATTTAAAGACAGTCAACCATTATTTGTTTCAAGGTATCCCCAAACAAAAGACTTAGTCAAGTGGTTGCAGACAATCCCGAACAACTATTTGCACTATGGCGACTTTGACTTTGCGGGACTGAATATTTATTTCAACGAGTATAAGAAGCATTTACAATACAAAGCAACTTTCTTTTTACCGCCTGACATTGAGAAGCTACTTTCATCAAAAGGTAACAGAGATAATTTCAACAAGCAATCAATTCAGTTTGACAAGACTCAAGTAATTGAAGAAAATGTTTTGTCCTTAATACGATTTATAGAAAAATACAAGAAAGGATTAGAACAGGAGATATTAATTTTATTGAATAAGAATTAACGCTTCATGAGTAAATTAGCTAATCATTTCCCTCAAATTCCGAACGACGTCATTTACAGTTTCTACAACTAAATCTATTTCTGCTCTTGTGTTGTACTTTCCTATTGAAAACCTAATACTATTAAAGGCAGCTGTTTCATCCAACCCCATAGCTGTTAACACATGACTCGGTTCTATACTTGTGGAAGTACATGCACTCCCATTACTTACAGCTATCAACGGCAAATCATTTTCAGGATTACTTAACCCCATAATTATAGCATCACTATCTGCACCCTGTAAACAGATATTGCAAACATTATAAAGTCGATTTTCTGTACTACCATTGATAGATGTGTCCTCAATTTTTAATAACTCATTTTCTAGCTGATCCCTGAGTTCTGATATCGATGCTGTATTTTCCTTCATCTCTGTTTTTGCCAATATACAGGCTTTTCCCAGTGCAACAATTCCAGGTACATTTATGGTTCCACTTCTTAGACCTCTTTCATGTCCGCCTCCGTGAAGCAAAGCAGTAAGTTTAACCCGGTTACTATTTTTTTGCCTAAGATACAAAGCACCCACACCTTTAGGAGCATATAATTTATGACCACTCATACAAAGTAAGTCTATACCTAACTCATTAACATTAATCGGTATTTTACCAACAGCCTGGGTTGCATCACTCATAAAAAAAGCCCCAGCTTCATGTGTAAGCTCTGCAATTTTTTTGATTGGTTGAATAACCCCCGTTTCATTATTTGCGAACATCGCACACACAAGAATTGTATCTGAACGCAACGCATTTTTCAATTCTGATAAATCAATCAATCCGTCTGGCTTCACAGATAAATACGTTACTTCAAATCCTTTACTTTGAATGTACTCACAGGTATCAAGCACGGCAGAATGTTCTGTAACAACTGTTATAATATGTTTGCCTTTGGCTGAATAATTTTCACAAACTCCTTTTATCGCCAGGTTAATCGCTTCTGTTGCGCCGCTGGTAAAAATTATTTCATTTGGCTCTGCTCCAATTAGTCCGGCAACTTGAAGTCTTGCAGTTTTTACTGCTTCAAATGCAGACAATCCAAATTGATGTGTGCTGTTTGCATTCGCAAAATCAGTAGTAAGAAAAGGCATCATCGTGTCTAGCACCCTTTTGTCAATTGGTGTGGTAGCATTATTGTCGAGATAGATTATTTGCTTTTTATTTTCCATTGTTGTAGTTGCAAAAATAAGATTAAACTAGTAAAGGCATGGTTTTTCGTTGCTCCCCAAACTGGATGCAGGTCTTCGCAGCGGCAGCCCATCGCTACTGATGCAATGAAATAGGCACAGTAACAAATAAGAAGTTGATTTTATTTTTTGGGAATGAGTATTAAAAGCAGGGAGTTTAGTAACGGCAGGCAAAAAATCTGTAAACCTGCGCCTGAATGAGGAATTAAAGCGAGCAGTAACAACAGGATGTACCCTTCTTTCCGCTACAAATTATTTATCAGATAATGACCTCCTTTTTGTGTTGGAAAACTAATGCTGCCATCTGTTTGAACATCCGGTTTAACAGGTGCGCCATTATTGGTTATTACCACCGTGGCAGGCAGCTGTAAGGTGCAAATTTCTCCTGCCTTAGATAAGATAGTTGCCTGTGTAAGTTTATTATTTTTCCATTGAAAATTTAATTCAAAGCCACCTCTTGCACATACGCCTTCAAAACTCCCTTCACTCCATTCTTTTGGCAATGCCGGTAAAAAATCAATTGCGCCTTCATGCGACTGCAACAACATTTCTGTAATACCTGCGGTTGCGCCAAGGGAACCATCTACCTGCATGGGTTTAAAACATTTTGCAAATAATTGTAAAAAGCACTGATCTTTTAAATAGGCCTTAAAAATTTTATAAGCCCGTTCTCCATCATACAGTCTTGCCCACAATGACATTTTCCATGCCCGGGACCAACCGGCGCCTTCATCTCCTCTTTGATTTAATACCGCTTTAATGGGTTCAATAAATTGAGGTGTTCTTTTTGCCGACAACACATTACCCGGATACAATCCATACAAATGTGAAAAGTGCCGGTGATTTTTTTCCAGTTGAGTCCAGTCTTCACTCCATTCCTGCAGGGACCCATCTTTTCCGATTTGTGGTGGCACTAATTTATTTCTTGCTTCATTAACTTGCTTTGCATAGGTATCATCTACTCCTAATAATTTACTGGCCTGCTGATAATTTTTAAACAGGTCTGATATGATTTGCATATCAATGGAAGACCCTGCACAAATAGTAGTTCCGGGTATCATGCTTCCTGTTACTTCATCAAAGTAGGGACCGTTTTTAGCACTGCCTGGAAAATTTTCCGGAGAGGTAGATGGATTGGTCACGAGCCATTTTCCGTTTGGATGTTTTACCAAAAAACTCATGAAAAAATCGACGGAGCCTTTAAGGATGGGGTAAAATTCTTTTACATAATTTTTATCTTTTGTAAATAAATAATGTTCCCATAATTCATTGGTAAGCCATGCACCGCCAACGGTAAAAGTTCCCCAGGTAGGACCATCCATTGGTGCGGCCACTCTCCATATATCGGTGTTTTGATGGAGTACCCAGCCTTTTGACCCATAATGTTCCTTTGCAACCTGTGCACCCTGATCTGTAATATCTTTTATTAAACTGTACAAGGGCGCAGCACATTCAGAAAGATTCGCCGACTCAACGGCCCAGTAATTCATTTGTGTATTTATATTGGTAGTGTACTTGGCGTCCCAGTTCGGATTCATATCATTGTTCCAAATGCCCTGTAAATTGGCCGCCTGTGTGCCTTTTCTGGAAGATCCTAATAACAGATACCGGCCAAACTGATAAACCAAAGCTGCCAGTTGAGGCTCATTATTTACCTGTATACTTTTCATTCGTTCATCAGTTGGTAAAAACGAATTTTCAGTATTAGGGAAGTTCAATTTTACCCTGTTGAATAAACGCTGATGATCTTTTACATGAGCATCTTTTATAGCTGCGTAGTTTTTCGGCTTTAAGCTGTTCAGGTATTTTTGAATTCGTTCCTCCGCATTGGCTGAAACATCTTTATAGTTTACAAAGTTGGTGGCAGCCACAAAATATAAAGTAACTGCATCTGCATTTTCAATGCTGAGGGTAGCATCATCCACCAACATCGTACCGCCTTCGGGGATTGCCTTTATAACAGCTTCATATTTTAACGCACCTTTTACGCCCATATAATCTGCAGACTTGCCAGTTAATTTCAATGCATCTTTTCCATAACCATTCATTTGAAAATAATCTGTAGCATAGTTGGAATGTGTTTGATTTCTTACACCTCTTAATTTGGCAGAAAAATTAATACTGCCTTTTTTATCTGCTGTTAACCTAATTACGATTACCTGGTCGGGTGCCGAAGAAAAAACCTCCTGTTGATAGTTTACTCCACCTTTTGAATAAGAAACTCCGGTAGTGGCGTCTTCCAAATTAAGCCAGCGTTTGTAATTGCTGATGGAATCCTTTTTAGAAAAACTAAGATGCAACTCGGCCAGCGATTGGTATTTTTGTTGCTCTACCGGGTAACCCATTAAATACCTGCCAAATAAATTATGCGCTTTCAATAACTCACCGTCAAAAACCAATTGTTGCACTGCAGGCAATACTTTATATCCGCCTTTAACTACTGTTGAATAAGGCCCGCCGGACCAATAAGTATCTTCATTAAGTTGTATAATTTCTTCACCGGTTTTGCCATACACCATTGCGCCCAATCTTCCATTCCCAACAGGCAAGGCTTCCTCCCATTGAGTGGCGGGTTTTGTGTACCACATGAAAGTAGCAGGAGCAAATAATTTTTGATCAATCTTAGTTGATACTCCAATTTCCTGAGCATATAAAAATGAAGAGATGAATACCAGGGAAGAAACATTCCCGAAAATTAATAGCCTTCTTTTTAATAGGTTTTTATAATGGTTGCTTTGCGGTTCCATCTATTGTAGGTTTTTTAAATGCATCTTTAAACATGATGAAACTCGTAATTAAAATTACGATCATCACAATGATTTTTAAATTCTCGAGTGGCAATGATTTTACAAAAAAAGCAGCAATCAAAACTGCTATGGCTCCCGGTATCGTCATGGCAAGTGTTGCTTTTCTGTTATAAGCTCCTTTGCTGATAAATTTAAAAGAAGCAGGCGGCATCAGGAATGCACAGGAACCCATCATAATGGGAAATGCCACTTGTGGTGACATGCCCAATGCAAATACCAACGCCATACAGGGGGCATATAATCCAATGCCGGCAGTCATCAAAGCGCCTAAAATAAAATTGACAACAACAGCAATTATTAATTTACTCCCACGCAGCGATATGGCATCGCCACCGCCCTGTATCCAGTTCATTTTTCTTGCAAACATAAAAGCAACTGTCACCAGTAAAGCAAAACCCATTATCAGCCTGATGGATTTTACCGGTAATGATGAAATAATGTTTGCGCCGAGGATAGCGCCAATTGTAGCAGATGCTAACATTAGTACAAGCGTTAGAACATCAACTTCAATAATTTTAATAAATATGATGGCCTGTATCAATACCGGAATTGTATTGGTAACATTTAGTGTGCCCGGCATCACACTGTCGTCTGTTTGTTTGGTGAATTTTAATAAGGCAGTCTGTGGTGCAAAAGCACCAATGCCTAACACATCAAAGAAGTTCACCACAAATCCAATGACAGCATTTTTCCAGATGCTTACTTTTTCCAGTACATTTTTATGTTTGATGATATCCCTGGCAAGTATCGCAGTAAACCCAATCCCAAGAACTATAAGAGCAATCCAAATTATTGTAATCATATCGTTAATGCGTTACACGCTGATAAGTATTTTATGGAGTTAACAAACTTTAAAAAAGGAGGGAGCATGCGCTTCCAGTTTTGCTTCTATATCTTTTGCGGCTGCAGTTATGGATAAGCCGCCGAGGTTGGTGCATCTTAAAGTGTGATGAATTTCATCGCCTACTTTTTTCATGGTTTCTATCACTTCATCAAGCGGTATTAATGAATTATAATCAGACAAGGCCATGTTGGCACAGGCTACTGCATTGGTGGCCGCCATTACATTTCTTCCTAAGCAGGGTGCTTCTACCCGGTTACCAATTGGATCGCAAATTAAACCCAATGAATTTTGTAATGCCAGCGATGCCGCCCCAAGCGATTGTTGTAAAGTACCATTTGCCATTACAACAATTCCGGCAGCAGCCATGCCTGCCCCACTTCCGGTTTCGGCCATACATCCACCTACCTCCGCAGCAAAGGTTGCATGGGCGGCAATGAATACACCAATCAATCCGGCAGCCAACAGCCCTTTTACTTTTTCATCTTCATTTATTTTCATCGATTCTGCCATGCCGATAATTGCGCCTGGCAAGGCACCGCAGGAGCCTGCAGTGGGTGCAGCAACAATTACCCCCATCGAACTTTTTACTTCCATCATGGCAGATACATACATGATGATGATATTATTGGCATCTCCACCAGTCAATCGTTTTTTTTGTAATTGTTCTTTCAATTGTAAAGACTGGCTTCCTAAAATTCTGTCAGTATAATGCGTTCCTTTTAAACCCAATTGAATGGCGCTTTCCATAATATGTAAAATGGCACGCATCTTTTCAAACACTTCTTTGTTTGAAATTCCACCCCGCTCACTTTCGTAAGCAATGGCCAGTTCCCATAAGGATAGATTTTTTTCTTTATTATAGTGCAACATTTCTTCGCAGGTAATAAAAGGTACCGACAAATTTTTTCTTGCCATAATGGGTAATACCGGGGCCAGTTTTTTTATCCTTTGTACTTCAGCGAAAGCCAGTAACTCATTGCAAAAATTATCCGTTAAAAACTGCTGTGCTTTTATTTCAATAAAGGAATGTTCTCCTGGATGCCACTCTATAGAATCGAATTCAAAAACTGATTTGATATAAGTAGTTACTTTTTCCGGGTTATCACAGTAAATCAACGTTTCAAAATAATCTCCTGCCATCGAAACAGTAGCACCATCAATGGATATTACTTCAATCATGCCACCACCAGTTGAAATGGCAACCAATCTTCTGCATTCTGTTTGTGAAGTCAAGGTAAGTTGGTAAGTATTGGGATGATTGCTTGCAGTGAGCGGAACAATTTCTATTTCAGTATTTATTCCTGCTTTATCAATGTACTCAGCCGAATCCTGTAATCTTTCGTCAAAAGCTTCCCATCCTAAAAAGCCACCGAATAATCCCATATCAGAGCCCTGACTTTTATGTGTGGTAGCCAAAGAGCCATGTGGATCAAATTCAATCAGGATATGGCTGATTTGCCCATCCATTATATCCCTGCACAGGCGACCGATCCGCAAAGAAGCGGCGCAATGAGAACTCGATGGCCCCCGCATTACCGGGCCGATAACATCATTAAATATACTTGGATAGTTACTCATTGATTGGTTTTTACACAATAAATCTACTGATTATTTTTCCAAAAAAAATCCTTTCTTACCGTTGGCTATTAACAGTGTCGGCAAAGATTTTTTTTCGTGAGGTGGCTCATCTTACTGCAGATGAAAACTTTTTGTAGCAGGAATAGTAATTTGAATTATTTTCATTGCGTCAACAGTCACGGTAATTTCTTTTTTTACCGTCATGGTTATTTACGTAAAATGAAAATGAGGTAATGAATCTGTAAGTAGAATAGTCCGAAAAAATCTTCATTAAACCTATCTAAAAGCTAAATAAATTAAATTGTACAATCATGAATCAATTAAAATGGGAAGGCGTTTATCCTGCAATGTTAACGCCGTTTAAAGACGACGATACGATCGATTTTGAAATGTTTGGAAAGAATATAAATGCCCAGTTAGCTGCAGGGGTAAGTGGGCTAATAATTGGAGGTTCATTGGGTGAAGCCAGTACCATTACGCCCGAAGAAGTAAAGGATTTATTGGTTTATGCTAAACAAGCATCGAAAGCTGCAGTGCCTGTTATTGCAACCATCGCAGAGCAATCAACCAGGCAGGCGGTGAAAGTGGCGCAGGCTGCAGAAAGCAATGGTGCTAACGGTTTGATGATGTTGCCACCAATGAGGTATAAAGCGGATGACAATGAAACAGTACAGTATTTTAAAACAGTGGCCGGTAATACTTCCCTGCCGATGATGGTGTATAATAATCCGGTTGATTATAAAATTGAAGTAACGTTGGATATGTTTGAAGAGTTGGCAAAGGTTGATAATATCAGGTCGGTAAAAGAATCAACAAGGGATGTATCGAATGTAACAAGGATGAAGAATACATTTGGTGACCGCTTTAAAATATTGTGCGGTGTGGATACACTCACATTAGAAGAATTGGCATTGGGAGCAGATGGTTTAGTGGCAGGTTTGGTAGATGCTTTTCCCGCAGAAACAGTTGCATTATAT
>JBBQEA010000234.1:0-7848 GCA_038320245.1 Chitinophagales bacterium
ATGGTGCCTTTATCTCCATATTCCTTTGCAAGATTGGTTGGTTTGTAACCAAAATCTGCCATTCTGATTTTTATTAACTCAATAGGGTTTAGTTCCGGTAAATCCCATAATTTTTCTTCATATTGATTAATAAGAAAAGCCAATAATAATTTTTCCTTATGGGCGGGATTCCCTTTTATTACCTCTTTTATTTCTTCAAATCTTGCTGCAGCAGTTTGATAATCCTGCTCATTTTCTATCAGAAACCATTGTTTCTTTGTCATAGGTTAAATGTTTTCCGGAATAATGGCATCATACTCATTGTGGTGCCAATAAACCGTATTTGTACAATTTGATCTTCATAATCTATCAAAACGATTAATCTGTAGGTATTGTGTAAAATCTCAAACCTTGCCCTGTTATTTTTTATCATCTTGGCTTTAGGAAAAGCGAGTAAAACATCTTGTTTGTTTTTCCAGATAGCATTTTCCGTGACCGCTTTCCAACTTGATAAACTTTTTCTTGCATCAGCATGCTTTTTACTAAAGTCAATAAGTTTCTTTAAAAAAACTATTTGCATCATGCAGTTTTAAAGTCATTGGAAATAATACTATCATATTCCTTTTATTTTGAGTAGCTATGCATTTCACCTACAAATATATAATTAGTTGGCTTTTTACCAACTAATTAATTTTAATTAGTATTATCAGGTATAATAAACGTATACTGTTGTAACAAATCATTTATAGTATTGCTTCTGGTAACTTCATTTAGATAAGTTGAGGTATTAAAATGTCGAATATCGAACAGGGAATAATAAATAAAGAAATAGGCAAGGACATTACTTCAACATTCGATATTCCTTGTTCATTATTCATTATTGTTTTTTCTTAACTTAATAACATTGCACTGACTGTTTATGTAGAGCAGCTTTAAAATTATTCTACCTAATCCTTTTAAAATAAATCTGTTACACTACAAAAGCCAGGTACTAACCTGGCTTTTGCAGCAATATTTTGTAGGATACCCTTTTTAAACTTTAGTATCATCTCCTCCTTCCGGCCGCTGTTGCTGACCGCCCCTGTTTTGCGGTGGCCGCTGTGGTGGCCTATTCTGGGGCCTGTTGCCACGTTGCTGGTTAGGATTATTTTGATTTTGCTGGGGTCCATTATTCCCTTGTCCTCTTTGCGGAGGCTGGTTATTATTACCCCGGTTTTGCTGCGGTTGGTTATTGTTGCCCCGGTTTTGTGGCGGCTGATTGTTATTCCCCCGGTTTTGAGGTGGTCTTTGTTGTTGCCTGTTGGCATTATTACCTTGCTGACCCCGTTGATCATTGCCTTGCTGTTGTCCCCTTTGGTCGTTGGGATGGTTACGGGGGCCATTTCCCCGGTTGTCGTTACCGCCCTGCCGGTTACCTTGCTGCTGCCCACGCTCATTATCCCTTCTTTTTCGGCTGGTTTTTTCCAGGCTTTGCAGGCTTATCTGGCCAACCACATCAGCATAGGTAGGTTCAATGTCAACTGGTTTTTTACTCTGCACTTCTACCGGTTCAAGCTCATCCGGCTTAATGCCCTGTTGGTTAAGTGATTTTATTTTTTTTACCCTTTCCAGCGTTAAAGGGTATTGTTTGTTGCTATCTGACAAAGTGTACCACATCAGGTTGCGGAAAATATCTTTTTTTACCAGGTAGGCACGGCCTCTTGCTATTTCGATAGAATCACAGTTGTCAGGAAATTGTTGCAGGGCATCGAGGTAAGTATCCAACTCGTAGTTAAGGCAACATTTTAGGCGGCCGCACTGTCCACTTAATTTTGTTTGGTTGATGCTCAAATTCTGGTAGCGGGCTGCATTGGTATTCACGCTTTTAAAATCGGTGAGCCAGGTACTGCAGCAAAGTTCCCTACCACAACTGCCGATGCCACCAACCTTACCTGCTTCCTGCCGGGCACCTATCTGCTTCATCTCTACTTTTACCTTAAATTCTCCTGCAAATATTTTTATCAGTTCCCTGAAATCTACCCGGTCGTCTGCGATGTAAAAAAAAGTTGCCTTACGGCCATCGGCCTGGATTTCAACTTCAGCCACTTTCATTTCCAGGTTTAACTGTCTGGCAATGGCACGGCTGCGGATCATTACATCTTTCTCTCTTGCCTTGGTTTCCCTGAGCTTTCCCAGGTCGTTTTCGTTGGCTCGTCTCAACACCCTCTTAATATCCGGACTCTCTTCTTTAATATTATTTTTTTTCAGTTGCAGGCGTACCAGTTCACCGGTCATGTTTACGCTGCCCACATCAAAACCACTAACGCCTTCCAGCGCAATCATATCACCCTTTTCAAAAAAGTGGGTGGTGGTATTTTTAAAATAATCTTTTCTGCTGCCGTTATTAAAACTCACTTCTATAATTCTGCAACCGCTTTCAGGATCGCTGAATGGCAGATTGGCAAGCCAATCATGTACATTCATCCTGTTGCAACTGCCGCTTGCGCAACTTCCATGACTTTTACATCCGCCTGGTGTGCTACTTGTTCCACAACTTCCACATGCCATATAAATAATTGATAATTGATTAATTGATAATTACATGATACTGAGGGGCTTTGGCTGAAATGGTATAGGAGGCGTTTGTTGGATTTCCTGTTTTTTTGATAGCTTTTCGGTTTATAACCTGTTGTACTATTATTTCAACTCAACTGTGACGTAAGCCTGCTTTTATCAAAAAAACAGCAGACAAATATATTATAGCAGATTATTTATTGAGTAATAAATATTGTAATAAAAGCTCAATAAAGTGTTTCCGTACAAGTGAGGTTATTCTTTCTTTTTACTAAAAAGAAAGAATAACAGAACAAGTTCACAACGATGTTGATTATAGCAGCAAAAGCCTGTTACAAAAAATACATTTAACAACAACTCCATTCCTTCAAATCAAATTCCTCAGTTGACCAAAATTAATGAATTGTTACTAATAATGTGGTAGAGTTTAATGGAGAGGGCATGAAAGAGCATTTTGCCGTTGGCATTGCGTTCAATGTAATAGCTGGCTTTGTCTAATTCATTGATAATGGCTTCCTGCTGGTGAACGCTGCAGAGTTTATTGAGCCTGATGGCGAAATCGAGTTCGCTGCTTCTTTCCTGGTTGGCGTTGTCCCCGGAATCGGCAATAATGTCCTGCCTGATGGCAAGCTCCAGTAAATGGTTGAAATATTGTAAAAACTGTTTTTGTTTTTCCCGGCCTTGTTTGCTCATTTCCTCAATCCATTTTATTTGTGCCGGCAGGTTTCTTTTTACAATCATGTTGAGCCACTCCCTCAGCAAGGCCAGCCAATCGTCATCTGCATGTTGCAGCAGGTTGATTGCTTCCCGGTAGTTTCCGCCGCAAATAGCTGCAATTTGCATGGCTTTTTCTATTTTAACGCCGGTCTTTAGTTCCAGCGCTACTTCTACCTCAGTTGCTGATAATGAAGGTACTTTTACTAACTGTGTTCTTGATAAAATGGTTGGTAATATCATTTCCTCATTTTCGGCTACTAAAATAAAGAGGGTGTCAACGGGTGGCTCTTCAATTAATTTTAGCAACCGGTTGCCGTTTTTGCCTAAATACTCCGGCATCCAGATAAGCAGGATTTTAAAGCCGCTTTCAAAACTTTTTAAGCTGATTTTGTGGTTAATATCGTTGCACTCATCGGCGGTGATATTACCCTGCTTGTTTTCTGCTCCAATAAACTGGAGCCAGTCAAAAACATTACCATAAGGATGGATAGATACAAACTCCCGCCATTCTTTTATATAATCAGCACTTACGGGTTTGTCGCCCGGTTTTTTAGGAATAACCGGGTAGGTAAAATGTATATCCGGGTGAATGAGTTGATTGGCTTTGAGGCAGCTGGGGCAGGTACCGCAGCTGTCCATTTCCTGTTGGTGATTTGTTTCAGTTATTATTTCAGCCGCAGGTGGTTCATCAAACAGCGCTATTGCAGCCGGGGCTGAATGAGCCGCTGATGCCTGGGCATTCTTTTTCTTAAAAGGAGAGTTTTTTTCGCATACAATATATTGTGCAAATGCCATGGCAAGGGAGAGGCTGCCATTACCTTCTTTACCCAAAAATAACAAGGCATGGCTTAGCCGGTTGTGCTGTGCCATCTGCGCCAGCTGTTCTTTTATGGATTTTTGACCTATAACGTTTTCGAACTGCATTGGCGCAAAGTAAATTAAAAAAGTAAGTTGAAAAAAATTGTATGCAACCCGAAAATTATTATCCAAAATTCAGTATCCATTTTGGAGAAAATATTGTTGCGATGCAAGCGGAAATTGAATTAGCCAAATAAGAAATGACCAATAACGAAATGTATTATTTCGCAATCGGCCATTTATAAATGAAATTGTAATTAAACAATTAGGCAAGGTAAAATCCTTTGTACTTCAATCTGGTAAAAGGGTTTTGATGTTCGTAAAAAAGTGATCAAACAATATTATTTTCAAAGTAAGTTGGTAATACCAGACGCTCTTCCGGTACATAAATTTGATCTATCGTATCGGTGCCGGGATATTGAAATCCAACCTCATATTTATCGCTGTTTTCCTGGTACTGAATTACCACGGCAATTCCGGCAGGTTTAAAAAAAGTATCCAGTAATGTTACTGTTTGTCCTGATTGATATTTCATATTTGCGGCTTATTTTATGATACAATTTAGTTTTTTCAATAACACATTTCATTTAATATTATACACATGCCATTTTTGTTTTGTGGATAATAAATTTGAACAAAACACAATAAAAGCTAAAAATTATTTCACGCTTATTAATACCTTATATTAATTAAAACGGTTGCAAAATAGCCTTCTACAAATTGTTTACCAGTGTTGGCTTCGCAATAGTTTAGCTGATAGGCTCTTATTTCTTTGGATACAAAGTCTTTATAAATTTTTTGTCCTCTGGCGAAAGATTTCTATTCCAGCCAATCATGTAGTTTCCGATGGTGAGTTCATTTGGAACAGGATACATCATAATTGATTTTTTATCCAGTTTGCCTGCACGGATAATGTCTTTATCGTACTTGTCAAATACCTGGTTATCTACTTCTTCTTTGCTCCAGCCATCTTTTTCTGCATAGTATGCATACACTTTTGGTTTATTCCACGGAATACCATTGTCGGGCCTTTCATGCTCATGAATACAGCCGAGGCTATGGCCGAATTCATGGAGCACTACCCTGCTGTACTCTTCATCATCCAGCGTGGGGGTAAGCCACCCAAAGTTCATTGTTGCTTCATTTTTAGGAATTGACAATAGCTGGTTGCCTACATACGACCAGGAGCCGTCATTCATATCAAATCCAATACGGATATTACCGGATTTTATCCTGCTGCTAAAATCCAGTTCAATATTGGCATAATTCATCCAAAGTTTTGCATGGCGGATGATGCGTTCTTTTACCAGTTTATTGCCGCCCATAAAGGATACTGTGAGGCGTCGTCCGGCTTTCCACTCTGTGGATATTTCTGTAGCCATCCTGCTAAGGTTTACAATATTAGATGGCTTTTTGATGATATTTTTAAGGGCGTAATCCTCCAGAATGCCCCGGTCGGTTTTACTAACGTTGGGCAATGCTTTTTCTTCGTTTTCAAGAAAAGCATTTTTTACATTTTTAATAGAGAGGTGATGTGAGAACCTGCATTCCCGGCAGTACCGGATGTTTGCTTCTTTCATGTTATATATTTTTGAGATGATAAATAAAATATCAACCAAACGGCACTAGTGCAAGGCTTTTTACAGGAATGTGGTAAACGAGGGAAACGGTTATTTTTTCTTGAGGTGGGAGGTGTTTATTATTTGCTTTTATAAATATAAGGTGGTTTTGTATAAATGTGTTAGTGATTAAGAGGCATTATTTTTTTATCTGTTACGGGCATCTGAATACAACAAAAAAATCCGGAGGGTTTAACTCCGGATTGTCCAATTATTTTATTAAAGTTTATTATAGCTTACTGGTAAGTTCGTCACTCAATGGCTTTACACCACTATCAAATTTTGTAATTAGAACACCATTTTCATCCAATAAAAATTTATTAAAATTCCATTTAATTTCAGCATCTAAAACACCATTCTGGGTTTTATTGCAAAGCCATTTGTAAATAGGTGCAGTATCATCTCCTTTTACAGAAATTTTAGCTGCCATTGGAAAACTTACGCCGTAATTTTTTTTACAGAATTCTTTAATTTCTGAATTACTGCCGGGTTCTTGTCCCCCGAAATTGTTGGCAGGAAAGCCAACTATTACCAATTTGTCCTGGTATTTTTTGTACAAAGCTTCCAGTCCTTCGTATTGCGGTGTATAGCCACAGGCAGATGCCGTGTTAACAATCAATATTTTTTTGCCTTTAAAAGCGGCAAAATCGATAGTGGAACCGTCTAACGCTTCTACTTTAAAATCATAAATAGAACCTTGGGGTGTTGCTACAGGAGCAGCAGTAATAGCTGAATTAGTCATGGCTGTGTTGTTGCTGTTTGCTGCACATGAAAAAAGTGCAATTGCAATTATTAATAATTTAAACATGGTGAAGTTTTTTTTGATTAACGATTGAACGGGGAATTTGTTTATAAAATTTGTTTCTTGTGCAAGTTAAATTTATTGTAGCTCATAACAACCGATATCCGGAATTCCATTGCTTCGGTTATTACCATCCAGATCTTTTAAAAACGGAACCGCTACACCTTTATTTATGCCGGGTGCCGCAGAGTTGGTGATATGGAAATCAAAATTTTTCTTCGATACATCTATACTATCAAACAGGGGCTGCTCATTTTGTATGGAGGCAACAAAATTGCTGTTGGAAGGGGCTGTAGATGACCTGTACAAGCAATTGTTAAATTTTACAGAAAAAAGATCAGCTCCTTGTTTGTTGACAATTATTTCATCTTTCACCTGCCCTTCTTCCCCCCATAAAATACAATTGGTAAATACGGCGTCCAACTCGTTGGTAATGGTACTGCCATTTTGTAAAAAAAAGTTATTGATTGCTAATACCGGTTTTTTGTGACTGATATAAGTTGAGTAAGCTGCCACTGTGCAATTAGTGAAATTATATTTACCACCCAGCAAAATATTGATGTTACTGCCGCAATTGGTAATCAAACTATTATCTGCATCAACACTGCTGCCAATGCACAAAATGCCTGCATCGTAGGCATTGCTGACGATACACTGTTGCAACCTGATTTTTGGATTGGCATTATCAGCAGGGTTTTCTGCAACAATTGCCTGATAGGCATTTTTTACAACAGTGTATGTTAATACATTATCCCTACTGCTTCCCCTAAAATAAATCCCGGGCCAGCTTGCCGGAAAATCCCGGTAATCTTCATCTAGTCTGTCTCCGGTAAAAATTACCGGATTTTCTTTTGTGCCATCTGCTATTAATGTGCCATCAATAAAAATGGGAGAGTCCGCATGAGCATAAATTCTGCAACCTGGCTCAAGGGTAAGTGTTGCATTGGTATCTACCCTAAATCCACCTAATAACACGTAGGGCTTGTTACTGGTAAATATAACATTACCGGAAATGGTACGCCCACGCAAAAAATTGGCATTTTGCCCAAATGCCTGCAGCCCTACTTTTTTTACATTGCCATTGTAGTTAATGGCAACCGTGTCCTGTACTATAAATGGAAGGTCAGCAAGATTTGGGTTAATGCGGACCGTTACAAAAACATAGATACTGTCGTTGGCAGCAATTTCAATATTGCTGGCTGCAGCGCTTGCTATTCCATTTATGTTAATGGTGTAGGAAGATGAAGTTCCCCCCTGCAATTGCACGGTACTCAATAATAATTTTTGACTATTGGTATTAATGATTTTAAAAGATTGTGT
>JBBQEA010000235.1:0-7788 GCA_038320245.1 Chitinophagales bacterium
AATAATCCTTTAACGGTTCTTTCCCTTTACTGTCTTCTACCTGCACTTCATAGCGACCACGAAGGTATACACCACTGTTGCTTTCCTTAGGATAACGGAATTCTATATGTAGTTTAAAATCTGTAAAAACAGCATCAGTTACCAGGTTGGAACCTGAATGCGGACTTTGTAACACCCCGTTTTTTACCACCCATTGATTGTCACCCATGGCATGCCAGCCTTTTAAACTGTTGGCATTTAATAAATGGATAGGCTTACCCCAAACAGGCTTAGTCTTTCTGCGAAGTGAGGGTGCCCGTTCGGCTGTCCAGTTATAAACTTTTCCATTGGCAGCCACCATGATACCTGTTAGCATATCCCCTTGCAGGTTGGCTTCAAAAGACAAATCATTGTTCTCTTTTTCCCACTGCGGCGGAATAGTAAAACTCATTTTACCATCGCTGAAATTTATCCTGGAGATGGGGCGTGCGCTACCACCAAAACCTACAAAATGACCGATGAAATGATTGTTGCCGGAATGATTTACTTCCAGCCAGGAAGGTTGTTCTTTTCCATCTACCATCACTGTTATATCCCACCTACCCTCGATGGGAGAAGGGTCTGCAACTGGCATTGGAGCAGCGTTTGCCGACACTGCATTTAAAAATAAAACCACTAACGGCAAAAAAAGCAAGCGATAAATAGATGACAAGTACATTGTTGGATTTTTTTTCATATAGCTTATTTTAAGAGGTGATTGTTACTTGGTGAATGGTCAATGGTGAATCGTCAATGGTCAATGAGCTACACTTCTACAACGCAAAAATATCAGATCACTATTTGACACATCATTTAATTTTTAACACAACAATTCATTCATTGATAGTTGCAATATAAATCATTCAGCACCGCAGGTTGTTAATTAAAGGCTTAAATTTTATTTTAATTTTCAAGAAAAAAGTTAAGCGGCCTACTATAATGCCATTTAATTATTCCTCCGGAGGAACCTGCAGGTTTAATTTAAGTTCATCAATATCCATCTCCCGCTCTACCTGCCTTATCACCGCATCGCTGAATTCTCCTTCCTTGTGCACCTTTAACAACAATTCCCGTTGAAATTTATTGATTGCTAACTGGGCTATATAAAGTTCATCGGGCGGGGCTTCGTAAGCGGCTTCGTTAATTCGTTTGGCTTTTTTGTGCCGCTTAATTACTTTGGTGAGTTGTTGTATCTCCCCTTCATATTTATTTTTAAGTTGCTGCTGAAATTTAACAGTCCGGGGAAGTTTTAATTCAGTTTCTATAAAATGTAATGTACTGCTGGCAAGGTGTAATTGTAATTCGTTTGCCTCCACACTTTCATTATCCTGAGGCGTTATTTTTAGCCATCTAATCAGCAATGGCAGCGATAACCCTTGCACAACGAGTGTTACAAATATCACCACAAAAGCTAAAAATATAATAGAGTGCCTCTTGGGAAAAGCGCCCCCATCCTGCATTACAAGCGGCAATGCTAATGCAGCAGCCAAAGAAATTACGCCCCTTGTTCCTGTCCAGGCCACTACCATCACATTCTTCCAGGTATCATCCGGCTCGGTGATATTCTTTATTTCTCCTTCGGCATCCTGAATGGGTTTAAAAATTTTAAACCAATATGCACCACCAAAAACCCAAATGATTCTTATTAAAATTGTTACCAGGCTTATCAGCAAACCGTACCCTAGTATTTCAGCAAAAGGGTATCTGCCAAGATCTATAATGATAGAGGGTAACTGTAAACCAATTAAAATAAAAACAAAGCCTTGTAATAAAAAAATCATGGTGTCCCATACCACCCTGTTCCTTATTCTACCCCGGTACGAAAACACCTCTGGCCCCCGCCAGGAAATAACCAGGCCGGCACTAACAACTGCCAGCACACCAGACATATGAAAATGTTCGGCTGCCAGGTAAGCAACAAAAGGTGCCAACAGTGTAAGACTCGTTTCTACTATAGCATTATTGTGAATTCTTTTTAGCGACAGTACAAAGAGGTAGCCCGATAATATACCAATTAGAACACCCACTCCTGCTACCAATAAAAATTGCAGTCCAGCCTGCCAGAAAACAAAGGTTCCGGTAGTAACAGCCGCAACTGCATAACGATAGGCAATTAAAGCTGAAGCATCATTTACCAGGCTTTCTCCCTCTAAAATGGTAATCACCCTTTTATTCAATCCCAGGCCTTTTATAATACCGGATGCTGCCACAGCATCGGGTGGCGATACAACGGCTCCCAATACAAAAGCCAGCGGCCAGGTAAACCCCGGAATGGTAAAATGAGCAGTTACAGCAACAGCTAACGTTGTGAAAAAAACGAGGCTGATGGCCAGCGCAGAGATAGGCCGGATGGAGCTACGGAATTCGTTCCAGGAAGTTTTGGAAGCAGCATCATATAAAAGCGGTGGAAGTATAATAACGAAAACGACATCCGGATCCAGGGCCAGATTGGGTAAGCCGGGCATAAACCCAATGATCAATCCGGCAATAACCAACAAAATAGGAAACGGAAATTTTGTTTTGTTGGCAATCGCTGTCAAACTGATCAGGATAGCCATAATGAAAATGACGATTTTAAATTCTACCATAACTTTTTCAAGCTACGAAAAAGCAAACCATTTTATCCAAACTGCTGCATTTAACTGCTTGCCAACTAGAAGCGTATCGTTTACAAAAATTACGATCAGTAAAACTTTCACAGAGAACTTACAATGAAAACCCTGAAATGAATATCAGGCTTAGAGATAAAAGTTAATAAGTTTTTTATACTACTGGAGATGAATTTTATTGGTTTCATCCAACATAAAATATTGGATTAATTAAGACCTTCGAAGATTTAAGTTTCGTTAGTTATCTTTTATCAATGGTAATTGCCCGAATTATGTACTTATAATTACTTTATTTCTATACCCTTCTTTTTGCCGATTGGTTCAGCTGCAACAGCAGCGTCTTTCCCTACATCGTCGTGGGAGTCGGCAACAAATGCGCCTTGCGGCTGTGTAGGATTGTGTTCGTTGAATCCTTTATGGATTTTTGAATCCGCCATTGGTACCAGTTTTTTATTCTTTATTGTAGCCATCAGATAAATATTTAAATAAGTGGGTTAAAATTTCATGCCAAGTAATTTTGCCGTTTTTCTTCCTAAATCTTATCAATGCAAAGCTGTTGCTGCAATGTAGTGTTGGCGATTGAATAACGTTAAATAACAAGGCGGGGAAAACATTCCTCAACCAGCTAAATGCTGGTTAAGTTGATGACTGCTTGAAACTTTAAACTATCCAAAAAGAGCATTGTTAAATATCATCACTTTTTAATCTTTTGGCAATATTGGTTTTTCAAGAATTAAAAATTCCAAAGGTTGTAAATGGGTGCCGGTGAGGCCGTCTTCCTTAAATTCTTTTCGCTCGCCTGTTTCAGCGTAACCATGGCGTTTGTACCAATCAATTAATTCGGTACGAAGAGATATTACACTCATGTAAATACTGTTACATTTTATCTGGCGGGCATATTCCTCAGCCGCCGTCAACAGCTTTTTACCAAGGCCCCTACCTTGCATACCCGGGGCTACACTAAACATACCGAGGTAAAGCTTTGAGCCATGCTGCTGCAGGTGTACACAGCCTGCAAGGAGGCCATCCTCATTGGCATATTTCAAAAAAATGCTTCCCGGTTGTAACATTACCTGTTGCAGGTTAGCAGCATCTGTGCGTCTTTCACCGGCAATAAGATTGGCTTCCGTGGTCCAGCCTTGTTTGCTGCTTTCTCCCCGATAGGCACTGTTAAGCAAAGCTTCAATAGCAGGTATATCGGTTACAGTTGCAATAGAAATGGACGAGTTGCTAAATGGTTGCATAGTTGAGCAAAAGTAAAATATATCAGGTAAAGAAATTTAGGTAGAGCAGTTATGGAACCAGATTCATTAAAAGAAAACTTCATCAACAGGTTGAAAAATCCTTGAGAGCTTTCGGGATTACAATATTACCCGTGGCTACACCACTTACAAATTACTTACGGAATGTCATTAAAATTAAAACGGCTCAACGCCTTAACGGCAAAACCAACTAACCATTCCCTGAAGGTATTGAGGGGGCTTTTAAATGAACTATTTTATCAAAGCACTAAGGATCGATATCTGAAAAGTTAATCCTAAATTCTTTTTACAACCACAGGGTATTATCTTTGTTCCTACTCGAAACTATTATGCAATTAACTACGCTCACC
Organism: Chitinophagales bacterium; assembly: GCA_038320245.1. Taxonomy (GTDB): domain Bacteria; phylum Bacteroidota; class Bacteroidia; order Chitinophagales; family Chitinophagaceae; genus Ferruginibacter. The sequence continues at coordinate 4,240 of JBBQEA010000235.1, forward strand.
GCTATAAGTCCAATTGACGGACGATACAGAGGCCAACTCAATCATTTGGAAGTATACTTCAGCGAATTTGCGCTGATAAAATACCGGGTATTGGTAGAGGTGGACTATTTTTTATTTCTGGGAGAAAAAAAGTTTATTCAGATACCGGCAACTGTAAAAAAATCATTGCTGTCTGCGGTAGACAACTTCTCCGTAGCCGATGCCCAACAAATAAAAGACACAGAAAAGATAACCAATCACGATGTAAAGGCGGTGGAATATTTTTTAAAATCGGTGCTGGAAAAATGCGATGGCGGTGATTTAAAGGAATGGGTTCATTTTGGACTTACCTCACAGGACATTAACAATACCGCCATACCACTTAGCTGGAAACATGCGGTTGAATATGAATACCTCCCCGCCATTTTAAATCTGCAGACTTCTATTGGCAAGCTGGCCATCTTATACAAAGACGTTGCCTTACTGGCACGCACACATGGGCAACCGGCCTCTCCTACCCGCCTTGGTAAGGAGCTGATGGTATTTGCAGAAAGGCTGGAAAACCAGGTACAGTTATTTAGCTATATCCCTTTTACAGCCAAATTTGGTGGAGCAACGGGTAATTTTAATGCCCATCATGTGGCCTACCCTACATACAACTGGGTAAAATTTGCCAATGATTTATTAGAGAATAAATGGGGGTTGCAACGGCAGCAGTACACCACACAAATTGAACATTACGATACACTGGCTGCACATTTTGATGCCATCAAAAGAATCAATACCATCCTGCTGGATTTTTGCCGGGACATGTGGGCCTACATCAGCGTAGATTATTTTAAACAAAAAACAAAGAAGGGCGAAATAGGTAGCAGTGCAATGCCCCACAAAGTAAACCCGATAGATTTTGAAAACGCAGAAGGTAACCTGGGCATTGCCAATGCATTGTTTGAGCATTTTTCTGCCAAACTGCCCATTTCAAGATTGCAAAGAGACCTCACAGATTCAACCGTATTAAGAAATATTGGTGTGCCATTTTCTCATACCATACTTGCTGTAAAATCTATCGAAAAAGGTTTGGAGAAACTGGTACTAAACGAAAATAAAATTAAGCAAGACCTTGACAGCAACTGGGCTGTTGTGGCAGAAGCTATTCAAACAATTTTAAGAAGGGAAAACTACCCGAAACCGTATGAGGCTTTAAAAGATTTAACGAGGGGAAAGGCAATTATAGACAAGGCAACCATCCATGCTTTTATCAATCAATTAAAAATACCCGTTGCTGTAAAAAAAGAATTGAAGGCTATTTCGCCGCATAATTATGTAGGAATGGTTTAGTTAAAGTGTAATTTGAATTAATCCTACAGTAGTAATAGTTTAGTAATAGAGTTATGTTTGAGTCAGCTTTTAATTAATGTTTAGATGTTTAGATGTTTAGATGTTTAGATGTTTAGAAGATTAGAAGAAGACCTAAATAAAAAGCCTTTACTAAACCAGTAAAACCGTTCCATTTGCTTACTTTGTTCCGGAAGAAAAATCCACCGCTGATTACCTTTTTTATTGTATGCTTTTGCATGCTTTACGCAACAGGCTTTGCACAAATTTGCAGCGGCACGCTCAACACGGTTTGGAAAGATGATTTTGGCAACGGCATTGCACAAATGGCCCCAATACCAAGCCCCGGAATTACCAATGGCTATATATACCAAAACAACGGGGTTCAGCCCGGTAACTTTACCATCGTTAACAGGTTCGATTATTTTAGTTTTTGGCATGTAATACCACAAGACCATACGCCCAACGACAGTAACGGCTATTTTTTAGTTATTGACGGAAATCCTGCTGTACCCATTTTTTATGATGTGCTGGTTGATAATATTTGCCCGTTTACCCAATATTCATTTTCCACAGCAGCCATGAATATTGATAAGCCGGAATTCCCCTCGGACCAAACTTTTACTTTTATTATTTCAGATACTTTGGGCAACCAAATTGCAACCTGGTCTTCCCCTGCTTTACCTGCTTTAAATACCCCTGAATGGAAACCCATGGGATTTAGCTTTTCCAGTGGCAACAATACCAAACTCCGGTTGCAGGTAAAGTTTACCGAGACAGGTTTTAATGATTTTGCTTTTGATGATTTTCAATTCAGTGTTTGTGGGCCATTACTCGATATCAACTCACCGGTAACCGGAAATACCTGTACAGACAGTATCCCACTTTTTTCAGTTTTGGGCAGCGGCTATGCCAATCCTGTTTATCAATGGAAAAAGAAAAATGCAGCGGGAATACTGGAAACAATACCAGGAGCAAATAGTGTAAATTATGTTGACCGGTCGCCGGGTGATTCCAATTTTTACAGCGTTTTGGTTGGGGATGGTTCCCTCTTCTGCCCAATAGTTGCCAGCAAGCAGATTAATCTTTCTGCTGTAAAAAAAACAAATGTAGTAACAACTATCTGCCGGGGTTTATCTGTGGAAGGATATGACAAAACCGGTATTTATATTGACACTTTAAAAACAGTGGGCGGCTGTGATAGCATACGAACGCTAAACCTCACTGTTACAAGTTGTACAGCGGGCGTTATCAATAAGTACACCCCTGTTTTCAACATAAACCCCTGCAACAACACGCTCACTACCGGAGATATTGCTGATTTCAATGCCGGCGATACCGTGTTGCTGATACAGATGAAAGGTGCAACCATCGACTCCAATAATAACCAGGGATTTGGTTACATCTATGGCTATAATAACGCCGGTAATTTTGAATTTAATATTATAAAAAGCAAAGCGGGTAATGTAATTGAATTACAAAATCAATTGTTGTATCAATACGATCCACTATTGGGAAGGGTGCAATTGGTAAGGGTGCCATACTTTGATTCTTTCACCAGTACAGATACATTAACCTGCCTTCCCTGGGATGGAACCAAGGGTGGCATACTGGTTATAAATGTTGCCAACACCTTAACCTTAAATGCCCCGATAGATGTGAGCAGTAAAGGATTTAGAGGGGGCGATATTGGCACCGGCTTTGGCTGCAACAACGCTGTATGGGCCGCCACTATTGGCATTGGCGGCACTAAAGGAGAAGGAATTGCTGATTATTTTACAGGCAGCGAAGCAGGTGGCGCAAGATTGGCCAATGGCGGCGGGGGTGCTTTTAGTGCCAACTCGGGCGCCGGGGGTGGTGGAAACTTTGGGTTTGGCGGCTTGGGTGGTATTGAGTACAATGGTTGTAATACCAACCTGCAAAGTATTGGTGGAGAAAACCTCGATTACAGCAATATTGATAAAGTATTTTTAGGTGGCGGCGGCGGTGGTGGTCAGCAAGACAATGGATTATTGGTATTGCCGGGTGGTAATGGCGGCGGTATTGTAATTGTAAAGGCGCCGGTTATTATCGGCAACAGTCAAAAAATAAGTGCCAATGGGGCAGCTATTACAACAGTTATACGGGATGAAGGCGGCACAGGCGGCGGGGCTGGCGGCAGTATTTTACTTTTTACTGACAGTTATTTGGGCCTGCTGAATATTGAAGCCAAAGGCGGTATGGGCAGTTCCAACT
>JBBQEA010000236.1:0-7713 GCA_038320245.1 Chitinophagales bacterium
ATTAAGCCTGAGACGTTGCGTCATCTACGATTATTGTATGCTGATTCAAGAAGGGATAGCGCACTGTTTAAAAATAAATTAGAAGATTGGTTTGATGAAACCATGCAACGCTGTACCGGTTGGTATAAAAAGCAAACACAAGTAATTTTGACCATTGTTGGTTTTAGCCTGGCTTGGGCATTTAATGTTGATACCATCGCTATAGCAAAAATACTAACTAATGATAAGAATGCCAGGGAGCAAATGGTGCAACTTGCCATCAGCCGACAAAAAGATTACGGGGAGATTTTGGATACATTGTCCAAAACAACCATCATTAAACAAGAAGTTAAACCCGTCGGAGATACCCTTTTGCAAACTGTTGAAACAACTATAAAAGTAAACCCATCGGACAAGTATTTAATTGAAGCCTACGGAAAGCTAAAAGATGATGCCTTTCTGGCACAAGGAATTCTAGGTCTCAACAGTTTGCCGGATTCAACATCTGCAGCAAAATGTAAAGAAGATAGTATTCTCTTCGAGTCTGTTATAGCGAGGGAACCAACTGAAGCAGGTAAAAAGAGACTGGAAGATATAAAGAAGACCTTCCTGGAAAAATGTTATGCTGCATCAAAAGGGAAATCACCCTATCAAAACAACGATTTGAAAATATTTGGTTGGTTAATCACAGCTTTGGCCATTAGCCTCGGGTCTGCCTTTTGGTTTGATTTGCTAAGTAAGCTGATTAAATTAAGAGGGGCAGGTACAAAGCCAAACACCTCAGCAGATACAGATTTGGTTAAAGGTGGTAGCAGCGATACTGGAAAAGATGCCAACAATATGGATATAAAAGGATAATAAAATCAACATGAAAGCGATACTCAAATACCCTCTATATAGGCGTCAGTCCCCAACAAACGAGGTGGAAGCTGTCGGGTATCTTGAAGTCAATTCGGTTATAGAAGTAAAGCAGATTGTAGCTGGTAAACCTTTAGATGGTATTTCAATCTGGTTTTATGCTGATGATGGATTTTATTATTGGGGAGGCGGAGTAAATTTTAATGAAGCCGAGGAGTTTATCAATTGGGACGAACTAAATGAAGAAATTAAATTATCGATTTTAATTAGTATAACAAACGACACAGCCTATTGGATAGAAAAGAACGTTATTGGGGCGTTGGGATTTGCGGTAGGATACAAAAATGATAGTAATAGTTCAGGGCTTGCATTGAGCATATTTGTTGATATGAAAATTATTACAGAAAATGTTCCGAAGACTATAGTCTATATAGGAGTCGGCGGAATACCTACTGATATTAAAGAAGCAGGTGAAATTAAGCATAACCTAGCTAATGAAATTTTAACTCCTGACGAAGATTTGCCAATGAGAATGGGTGGCAGTATTTCGGTTAAAAATCCAAAAGAATTCGGTACGAGAGGGCTTCTATTAACAAAAGACAAAAAGCAATTTCTATTAACCTGTTTCCATGTTCTTCTAAGTGAATTTCCCAAAAATACTTTATATGAAGGAGTGCCAGTTCGGTTGGCGGAATATCCTTCCCCTTTAAAAAACAGTTCGGTAGAAATAAAGACAGGCCTGATTACGTATGGATGTTATGACAGCAATAATGATTTTGCTCTTGTCAAATTGGAAAATGTGAATGATTTTATTAACGGTTTTGGGCGCAGCCGATTTAAAGGGTTTCATGATGCGAACACAATATCATCTTTACTTGACAAGCAAGTTACCACAGCCGGTGCAGTTTCAAATTTTCAACAGGGTAAGGTGCTGGACACCAATGCAACAGTAACTATTACACAAACAGGGATGCGTTTTGAGAATGTTGTTATAACAAAGAAACTTTCTGTTCCGGGAGACTCAGGCGCACCGGTAATTGATGAAAATAATAAAATCGTAGGTATCGTGATCGCCAGCGATGATTCACTTCGCAGCTATATATTGCCAATACATAATTTAATAATCTTAAACGGATATAGACTTAGTTAAAATAGTTTTTATGAAAAATTTTATTAGTGTTTTTTTTGCAATCCTTGTTGCCACATTAGTTGGCGCTCAAAATATCGACAAAAATTGTTCATCACTAACAGGTAGCACAGCAAGTATAAAAGTTGTAAAAGGAAAGCTGTTAAACTTGACATTTGCCGGAAGTAAAAAGTCAAATGTTTTAGATTTATTAAAAAATTCTAATTACACCAGTTTAAGTGACCCAACTAAAAAGCAAACATTTGAAAAACTGGTAAGAGATTCTTTAACTCTGGGGAAAACCCTTGAGAATGAAATGAAACCTTCAGATTTGAGCGAGCCAAATGGACCGTTTAAATTATCTGTGAAGTTTAAAGTTATCGATAGTTGTCTTTTGTTGTTTAAATGTAGCAGCGAAAAAGCTGACTTTATTAAAATAACATTACAAGAAAAAGAAACTGACAATATCACAAAAGCTACTGGCAAAGACACAAGACCATTTGAACCCGTTACATTTATATCTCCCGAAATCATGAACTCCATTCAAAATAGTAACACATGTAATCTTTGTGACATGCGAGAGTTCAAGCCAATTAACAACAGATCGGAAGGTGAGCATCCTACAGAATATATTGTGGTTTTTGATCCAATGCTTAGCAAAGATGGTTATACAATATGCAAGCACATTTTTAAAAAGAAAAGCAGTATCCTGCAAGAGAGATATAGAAAAGTTAGTGCAAAGTGGTTTGCACCATCTGTTGGTTCACGTATAAGATTCGAAATAGTAAATCAGCCTTTAACCGAAACTAGAAAAATTACTATAGATGCAGTTGATTTGTTTAATAACGGATCTACGCAATTTCAAGGCATTATAAACTCTCAAGTAAACACCCAGATAATAGGCAGGCTGAACCCTCCTGCTGGTACTCCTGCTGTAAAAGCAACTGAGTCAACCGAACATACAGCAAATCAGAATTCTTCAGCATTGGATATGACAACAAGACCGGCCACCGACGAAGAAAAGTTACAAATGTTGCATAGTCAATTAATAGATTATATAAGTGTATTTCGGCTTTCCTCCTGTACAATTGAAGATCATTTGAAAAATCTACCAAAAATTATTTTGACTGTTAATAAAGCCTTCGGAACAACTGCCGTAGGGGTAACAACGCTCAGTCAGCAACTTAAAAGCAGATTTGCAGATTCAACATCTATGCTAAATATCGTGGATGAAATTGGAAATTTATTTAACCTTTTAAAAGACCTTAAGCCCCTTGCATACACTACTATAAGGGCTAAAAATCGGGATTATCTATTGGTAAAGACCTTTGATGGGAATAATACTGAAATTAGTAATGAGAATATCAGGCTTTCCGGAGGCATGAAGATTGATTATAGTGCAGGTTTTGTTTTAACAGGACTTAGGGATTTCACCTATAAACTGAAAAACGCAACTGTCAGGTATAATCCGCTTGACAATCCAAGTGCAACACGGGATACTACCGGTAACGTAATCATAAAAGAAGATGAAGGCAAGAATAATGTTGGCGTTGGTATACTTACCCATTTCTATCCGCGGATATCTAGTCACTACAATGTCGGCGGAACAGTTGGCCTAATGACCTCTACGAATCTTGATCTTCGACTTATGCTTGGCGGTTCTTTTATGGTATCCTCTCTTTTCGGATCAAACAACAGGATAAGTTTTTCATATGGAAGAGTATGGGGCAAAGTAGCCAGGCTAAGTACAGAGCATGAAGATTTCTTCAATAAACCCCGTGTAATTAATAATGTGCCTCAATTTTATTCACAGGCAGCGGCACCTTCTCCTATACAAAAAAATGAAGGAAGCTGGTTTTTTGCTATTACTATGAATTTTGGTGGTAATTAACCATTAGATTTTAAAGTAAATTTAGAATGCCAGCAAGGTATATTAGCCATTGAGGCAATAATGGCTTAACTCTTTTTGAAAACACCTCAATTCAATAAACCAAATATCTTGTTTGGTGATTAGCAAAATTGTTTACGATTTGTATACGAAGATCACTAAAACTTTAAGACTACAACTAATAATAAAAATTACTTACAACTATGGCTGCCGACTTAAATCTACTCATCCCCGAATTCAAGGAAAGGGTAATCACCCTTCTTCAAAATTGTAAAAACCGTGGCATCGAAATGCGACCCAATGAAGGATTGCGTGATCCGTTTGTTCAGGCCAGATACTGGAGACAATCCAGGACTAAGCAAACAATCGCAAAAAAAGTGCAGGAGTTAAAGACTTCCAATGCACCTTTCCTAGCTCATTGCATTGAAAGCATCGGTCCTCAGCACGGCGATCCTGTCACAAACGCATTACCTGGCCTTTCCTGGCACCAATGGGGTGAAGCCTTAGATTGCTTTTGGGTAGTAAAAGGAAAAGCGGTTTGGGATTTGACCACAACCGTAAATGGATTAAATGGCTTCATGATTTACGCTGCCGAAGCAAAAAAGCTGGGACTGGAGGCCGGTTTATTTTGGACAAGTTTGCAGGATTCACCCCATGTGCAGTTAAGAAAAGCTGCAAATCCGTTAAGTACATTCACTCTTCAAAAAATTGACCAGGTAATGAAGGAGCGATTTGGCTGACCCGTTTTATAATTGAAGTGCAAACTCATATATTAAAAGGTACTAAATGAATATTATCACTTCCATTCAAAGGGTTTTTATTTTCATTTTTATTTATATTTTTAAATTAACGTCCTTTTCAATAAGGAAGCTCCGCTTTGTTGGCAGGGGTGTAGCTTTTGAGGATAAAGTACAAGACTTTTTTGAGATATTTAAAACCACTCTTCTCTTTTTTCTGTTTAATATTTTGGCCTTCTTTGTTTTTACCGTTTTACCTCAGGGTAAAGATATTTTACTGATAGTGGTTGAAGATTTATCTGACTTTAATATTTGGTCTTTGGTGTCTTTAATTTTAGGCTTACTTGGATGGTGCATCATTTCTGAATTTGGAGCACGATATAAAATTTATGTGACTGACAATTCTGGGTTGTCATTGACAGATGAAAGAGTAAATTTTAGAAAGGAAGCTCAAAAATTTGTGAGTTCTATTTATCTTTTGCTACCTGTAGTAATTGTAATGCTAAGTTTTATTGTTGTTTCTTTTAATTCTATAAAAATTTGGCATTGGCATTACATCTGGCCATTTGCTATAGTCCTGATATTACTGCTTCTTTGCTTTGCGTTGCTTTCAAGGTTTTATCTCGATTCCTTTTATATAACTAAGCTCCGTGAAAAAAGGGTGTGGTACAAAGTAAGAGATGTAGAATTAAGTTGGGCTGACAAACTATATGGTATATATAATGATTACGTAGTCCTTGTAAGAAAGTCTAGTAACTTTAAAGATAACTATCCTATTTCTTCAAATAATGGCGAAATAATTGACAGCCCGCCAGATATAACTATCAGAAATACCTATCATCGATTTACAGATCTCATAGAAGAGTTGCCTGAAGGAACTAAACCTAATCAGGTTAATGTTATAAAGGATTTTCCGCGTGATTATATAAAGCCCACCGAATTAGCGCCTGTTGAATTTTGGGATGTCACTTTCCGTAAAGAAAATTTTAAGCTTATAGTTAATCTGGATAGAAAAGATGATAAAACTAAACCTGAGTTTGATAACGAAGTCAACCCTGATGGCTACTATAGATGGATATATAAAAACAACCCATCTTTTTATAAAACGCTACATCTGCAGGTTCACGTTATTTCAATTAGTTCCTTAGTCTTTTTGCTTGTTATTTCTACCAATTTTTTGATTTCATATGAAGCCATTGGTTCTCCGGCATTGGTTTGTTTATCGTTTGGTTGTTGGTTGGGTATTTACACAGGTTTATTATATATTGATTCCAGGTTTAGAAAAAAAATTCGCATCTCTCTTAGATTGGTCTTGATTATCTGGTTTTTCATAGTGTCTTTTATAAACAAAGATCATCCTGTTAATGGTAATGGTGACGCTGGATTTATTAATCAGCGCCTTACTCTAAAAAATCATTTCGACGTTTGGTCACAGTCACATTTGTCAGATACATCTAAAATCGATTGGATTAAGGACTCATTAAGAAATGATTCAATTTATTATCCAGTTTATTTTATCACTGCTGAGGGTGGCGCATTGCGTACTGGGGCGTTTACAGCTATGTTATTGGCAAGGCTTCAGGATTCTTTCCCAATTTTTAAAAATCACATTTATGCATTTTCTTCTGTTTCCGGAGGTTCGGTTGGTGTAAGTTTTTTTAATGCTATAGCATATTTACGTTCAGATACACTACAAAAAGTTTCAAACTATTACCAATCAGCAACCAGGAAGTTCTTTGCTCAGGACCAGTTATCACCTGTTGTAGGAAAATTATTTTATGCCGATTTGTTAAATAATTTTTGGCCTTCACCAATTAAAAATTTTGATAGAGCTATTGCATTGGAAAAGGCTTGGGAACATAGTTTCGCTGAAGTTTTTGCACGAACTAACGACAAAAATATTTTTTCTACTAATTTTCTGTCTTTATACCCGACAAATACATCTGAGAAGGATGTTTTACCTGCATGGTTTATCAATACTACAGAAGTGGAAAGTGGATTTCAATGTTATTTGAGCAATGTTAAGGCTGAAAACTTTGTTTTCGCAAAAGAGCGGGACTTGTTTTCTGAGAAAATTAGATATGGCATAAACTATAGTACAGCAGTAAATTTTAGTTCTCGCTTTCCACTTTTTTCCCCGTCAGCAGCATTATATCAAAACAAAGATCAGGTGTATCATTATGTTGACGGCGGTTATGTAGAAAACACGGGCTCTAAAACAATGCTCGAAATAATACAAAGCTTACATGATTCTCTCAGGAGTAAAAGGATCTTACCGTATGTAATACAATTAAGGTTTAGTGATGCGGATTCATCTAAGATTCCACAGACTGGTTTTTTAAACGAAATAAATTCAATTTTCAGTGGGATTTATAATACAAGGGCAGGATCGTCAGCGACAAATTCTGAATTATTGTCAAGAGAAGTTGCAACGTTGCATGGACAAATTATTAATGTTCCTCTACCAGCTTCGAGTAGTGATGTTCCAATGAGTTGGGTGTTTTCAAAAAGAAGTCTTAATAATTTAGATAGCCTTATTGAAAAGATAATTACGAACAAAGCAAATGATTTACATAAAAAATTGTGCTTTTTTAAAGAGCGGCCGCATAACCTATGATTCTTTAGTTCGTCCTGTCGGACTCCCGACTTTTAGCCTGCGTGTTAGCAGGTGCTCTTGTATCTCGAAGCTAGTTGGACTTTAGCCCAAAAGATAGATTGAGGATCAGTATTTATCCCCCAACACTTACCCACCCTCTTTCGCGGCATGTATCATTTTGGCCTACACCCTTATTCCATCATTTAAGACAATATAACCCCCTTCTCCTTTACCCTCCCCAACAACATCACATCTTCCTCCCACTCTTTCATTTGCCGGTTATAGCCTGCCTGGGTTTTCGTAATCCTCAATGTATGTGGAGACCCTTTTTTGATAGTTTCTGTTGTCAGGTCTATAACTACACGGCTGATGGCATGCTCCATTTCATTTCTTTCGTGTTGGTTTACCCGATAGTCAAAAACCTGCTGGTGTGGCGACACTAAAAATTCTTTTAATAACTGCCATTGCTTTTTATCGCCGGTGGTTTCAGGCACCTTCCTTGACCAGTCATTTGGAGGTTGTGGTTTAT
>JBBQEA010000237.1:0-7688 GCA_038320245.1 Chitinophagales bacterium
TTTACAAAGAATATTTAATACCGATGCACATGTCAAAAGAAGAAGATTTCGACTTTCTATTGGGTGATGAAAGTACTGATACAGGGTCAACCTCTAAAACATCTACAGGTTGGTTTAAAAGGAAGAAAAAAGGGATACTTACAGAAACGAAAGATAAGTCTGATGCGCCGGAAGGCCTTTGGTCTAAATGTCCAAATTGTAAACATACGTGTACGATATCTGACCTAAAGGAAAACCTGTTTGTATGTCCCAACTGCAACTACCATCATCGTATTGGAAGTGAGGAATATTTTACAATATTATTTGATCAGGAGGAAGAATACATTGAACTTTTTGCAGGAATTGTTTCAAAAGATTACCTGAATTTTGTTGATCTTAAGCCCTATGGTAAACGTTTACAGGAAACATATTCCAAAACTGAAATTCATGATTCTATTACAGTAGCCCATGGGAAAGTTAACCAACACGATCTTGTTGTGGCCTGCATGGATTTTGAATTTATAGGTGGTAGCCTGGGAAGTGTAATGGGAGAAAAGATAAGCCGGGCTTGCGATTATTGCCTTGAGAAAAAAATCCCATTCATGATCATCAATAAAAGTGGTGGTGCCAGAATGATGGAGAGCGCTTTTTCATTGATGCAACTGGCAAAAACTTCCGCTAAGTTATCGTTGCTTGCAGAAGGAAAAGTTCCGTATATATCACTGTGTACAGATCCTACTTTTGGAGGTACCACTGCATCATTTGCCATGCTGGGTGATATTATTTGTGGCGAACCTGCGGCCCTTATTGGTTTTGCAGGACCAAGAGTAATTAAAGAAACCATCAAAAGAGATTTACCCGAAGGCTTTCAACGGAGTGAATTTTTATTGGAGCATGGATTTTTAGATTTTATAGTACCAAGAAAGGAATTGAAGGAAATGATGACTTCATTGCTGGTATTATTTAAGAACTAGTACGATGTGAATGGTCAATAGTGAATGGTCAAAGGTGAATAAATCATAAGCAGCAATTGACAATTGACCATTCACCATTCACCACCCACCAATGCCCCCTACAGCAAACATCAAGCTGCAGTTTCAATTTTATTTTTAGCATTATGGAAATCAGTAACCGCAAGGCTTATCATGAATATTTTTTTGAAGACAAATACATTGCAGGACTGGTATTGGCCGGAACTGAAATTAAAAGTCTGCGAAGTGGTAAAGCCAGTTTCAATGATAGCTATTGTTATTTTGATAAGGGAGAATTGTATGTAAAAAGTTTACACATTTCGGAATATACTTATGGCACCTACAACAACCACCAGCCCATGCAGGAAAGAAAACTACTGCTCAATAAAAGGGAACTCCGCAAGTGGGAAGCAAAAACAAAAGAGAAGGGCTATTCTATAATTCCGCTAAAAATTTTCCTGACGGAAAAAGGTTTTTTTAAAATGGAAATAGGACTTGGTAAAGGCAAAAAAATATACGATAAAAGAGAATCAATTAAGGAGAGAGAAAATGACAGAGATATCAAACGGAAATACGGAATTTAACACTCACTCAAACTAATTGGTATATGAATGGCAAGGCCGCCATCTGAAGTTTCTTTGTATTTGCTATTCATGTCCAGCGCTGTATCCCACATAGTTTTAATTACTCCATCCAAACTTACTTTGGCAAAATCTGGCTGACTTTGCAGCGCCAGTTGGCTTGCAGTAATTGCTTTTATTGCCCCCATCGTATTGCGCTCAATGCAGGGTATTTGTACTAATCCACCAATAGGGTCGCAGGTAAGGCCCAGATGATGTTCCATCGCTATTTCTGCAGCCATTAATGCCTGCCGTTGAGAGCCGCCCATTACTTCTGTTAATGCGGCTGCGGCCATTGCGCTGCTAACGCCAATTTCTGCCTGACAGCCGCCCATGGCCGCAGATATAGTAGCACCTTTTTTAAAGATGCTGCCCACCTCACTAGCAGTTAATAAAAACTGAATAATTTTTTCTTCGGAATTGCCATCACAAAAGCAAATATAATATTGTAATACTGCTGGTATCACGCCGGCTGCACCATTGGTTGGCGCCGTAACTACCCTACCAAATGAAGCATTTTCTTCATTAACCGCCAGGGCAAAACAACTTACCCAATCTAAAATATAAGCGAAATTATTTCCTCCCGCCTTTATGCAGGCTAACCAACTATCATAATCAGTATAGGTGGTATCCTTTAGCAACCTTCTGTTTAAATTAAATCCTCTTCTTTTTACATTAAGGCCACCAGGTAAAACGCCCTGTGTATGGCAGCCCCGGTACATACATTCCTTCATCACCCGCCAAATATTCATTGCTTGTTTTCTCGTATCAATCTCGGTCCGCCAGCAGGATTCATTTTCCAAAACGATTTCGCTGATCATCATGCCGGTCTTCATGCACCAATGCAACAGGTCTTTGGCTGTGTTGATCGGGAATGGGAGTACAACAGCATCATTACCAAGGCTGGTTTCGCCTTCTTTTACTACAAAACCGCCACCAATTGAATAATAGGTTTCTGCAAAACTGTCCCCGTTTTGTAACTGTACTAAAAATGTAAGCGCATTGGGATGAAACGGTAATGATTCCGTATATAAAAATTCGATATCATCAACCGGATTAAAATCAACGGGATATTTTCCGGCGATAATTAATTGGTTCGTTTGTTTTATCTGAAGGATGCGCTTACCGATCGCAGTAACATCAAATGTAACCGGATCTTCCCCGCAGAGCCCCAATTGTACGGCAATTGAAGTACCATGGCCAACACCTGTTTTAGCGAGGGAGCCATACAGCAAAACTTTAATTGAATGTACTTCTTTTAGCCTGTTGCCATGTTCCAATGATTGTAAAAAACGCAAAGCCGCCTTCCAGGGGCCAAGCGTATGGCTACTGGAAGGGCCGATGCCGATTTTAAACATATCAAATATGGAGATGGCTTCGTGGCTCAAAAAAAGTATTTTAAAAATTTACAAGTTCTATCCTGAAAATTAGAATTGAACTGGCTGGAATTTTACTTGAGGCAGAACAGCCATAACCCAATGAAGGCGGCAGGTATAAATTAATAATTGCACCTTTTTTCAACTGAGGAATGGCATATTGCCAACCTAGTATTACACCACCTAATCCAAAAGTTGCTGTTTCACCGGTAGCTGTAGAATCAAATCCGGTTCCGTTAGTTAAAGTTCCCCTGTATTTTACAGTTACGCTGGAATTGGGTAAAGGACTATTAATGCCATAACCTGCACCAAGTGTTTCTACAAAATATCCACGGGAATCTTTAGTTGCAGTAATATTTTTACTGGTTAAAAACCTTTGTAGGCTGTCTACTTCTGCTGTTGTTGGCACTCCATTGGTTGATACACAATTATTGGTACTGCTGGTGCTTGTTTTACCGCAGGCATACAATGAAAAAATAATAAGGGCAAGAATACAATAATTTTTTGAACGCATACTAAATACTGGTTTGATTGTTAAGTTGATTATCTGAATTTTTGTTTGAAGCATCTTCTTTTATTTTCATTTCCTGGTACAATTGTTCATTGGATTCCCATTTAAACTGCATTCTGAAAAAAGAATAGAATAGTATAATTCCAAACATTGCAAAAATAGCGGTAATAAACATTCCGGGAGTTGTTTTAGAAATCTTCATGTACCAATCAGGAAAAAAAAGCCACACACATACCACTAAAAGAAGTATTGGCAGTGCAAACAATACCGCCATTGGTAAACCACGGCTAATTTTACTCATAACCGTACTTTGATTTTCCCTGTTTTGCTCCCAATATCTAAGAAATTCAGTTTCTTTTTCGGTTAACATCCGGTAAAGTTAACCAATAATAAATTGGCTGTTTTGCAAATTGATCAATATTAGGTAGGTTTGTTTACACCAAAAGAAAGACAGTGAAAATTGAGCAACTAATCGTTCAGCATTTATATCAGCAAAAAGAGGTAACACTTCAAGGTATTGGTTCTGTTTTTTTAAATCCTGCTGTGTTATTACCAGGCGATAATGACAAAGATTTTGTGATGCCTGAAAATGCCTTTACCTATAAATTTAATCTTAAGGCCACCGAAGACGAGGCACTGATCAATTATATAGTTCAACAAACAAGGAAAATAAAGCCATTGGCAACATCAGATTTGGAAAGTTATTGCATGCTGGCCAAACAGTTTTTAAATATTGGTAAACCGTTGGTTATTGATGGTGTGGGTACAATACAAAAAAATCAGATAGGAGATTATGAATTTATTCCAGGCCATTTTATTACCCCAAAAATTGAAGAATCTCCCAAACAATTAAAAGAAAAACTGGAAGAAGAGGTTTCTTTTGAAAGTGAAACAAAAAAAGACAATGGCCAGCGCAATGTATTAATAGTTTTTATAACTGCTATTATCGCATTGGCAGGCCTTGGTATTTACTATTACGTGTCTATTAGAAAAGTGCCCGAACCTGAACCTGTTGAACAGGCACAGGTATTTATTGATACTATAAAAACTGATACATTAATTAAGTCGGCACCGGATACAGTTGTTGTTGCAGCACCTGTGTCGCCAATTAAAACAGACAGTAATAATTTCAGCATTGTACTTAAAGACTATCCAACTGAAGCCGCTGTTAACAGAGCTCTTGCAAAATTGACTGACTACGGGCATAAAGTGAAAATAATCAAGGTAGACAGCAGTCGATACCAACTGGTTATGCCTTTTAAAACGCCTCTTTCAGATACGCTCAGGGCCAAAGACTCATTAAGAATATTCTTTGGCGGCAAGCCTTATGTATTGATTCAATAATTAGCTCAACCATACCAGGATTAAGGGGAAAGTGAATGGTGAATGGTCAATATTTCATCATGGAACCTTCATCATTCGCCAATCGATACATCATCTTATTCTGCAACGCTGATTTCTTCTGTTGGTTTAAAGATGCCGAATCCGGCATTATTGATTAAAACATCGACTTGTGCAAATTGGCGCTGTACTTCCTGAATAGTTGCATTTACAAATTGCTCATCGGTAAAATTTTCATAAAAAATAACACAGATGCTAGCATTGTCAACTGCATTTTGTTACACCGGTTGCAACGCTGGGTTTCTTCTGGCAATCAGTACCGTTTGTTTATTGAAAAGAGATAAAGCTTCAACCACAGCCCTACCGATGCCTTTAGATACCCCGTAGATACCCAATTTTAAAACTTTTACTCAATAAGCTTGTTATCGAAAAAAGTAATCCAATACGTTGAAAACAAATAATATTTCAGTTGATCGGTTTATAAAGATAAATTTGCAAATAGTTTCAACATAATATCAATACAATACAAAAGATTTATACATTTCCAGCTATGACAAAAAAAGACAGTTTTATCTACTCTGATATCTCCGAACCACACAGAATTAGAACAAAAAAGATTCTTAAACAACATCCGCAAATCCGTAATTTAATTGGCAAAAACCCCAATACTATTTTTGCGATAATAGGACTGGTTGCTTTACAAATTATATTGGCTTGGTTTCTGGCCGACAAATCATGGTGGCTGGTTGTTGGGATAGCCTATTTAATTGGCGCATTTGCAGATCATGCGCTGTTCGTGATGATTCATGAATGTGCTCACCGGTTGCTTTTTAAAAAGCCGGAAGCTAACAGGCTTGCCGGTATATTGGCCAATGTGCCTCAGTTATTTCCAAGTTCTGTTTCTTTTGAAAGATATCATATCAAACACCACTCCTTTCAGGGAGTGCATGAACTGGATGCAGATTTACCCAATCATTGGGAAGCTAAATTAATCAACAACTATTTTATCGGTAAAATTATCTGGTTACTTTTTTACCCTTTATTCCAGGTTTTTAGAATATCCCGCCTCAAAGAAATTAAACCTTTTGACGCCTGGGTTGCTTTAAACTGGGCTGTACAAATTGCTTTTATTGTAACAATTACGATGCTATTAGGTCCTAAAGCCATTATTTTTTTATTATTAAGTTTTTTCTTTTCTGTAGGGCTGCACCCATTGGGCGCAAGGTGGATACAAGAGCATTATCTTACACATGGCGAGCAGGAAACCTACAGTTATTATGGTCCGTTAAATAATGTTGCTTTCAATGTAGGCTACCATAATGAACATCATGATTTCCCTTCTATTCCCTGGAACCGTCTGCCACAAATCAGGGAAGGAGCACCTTCATTTTACAATACACTTTTCTACCACACTTCCTGGACAAAGTTATTTTTTAGATTTTTGTTTGATAAGGAAATATCGTTGTATTCCAGAATTGTAAGAAACGACAGGGGTAAGGTTAAATTAACAGATGAATCAAAGCCGGATGTAGAGTTAGTGAGCACTCACTAAATACTAATAACAGTAATAATAACTATAAAAAAAGCCCTTACTTTTAAAGTAGGGGCTTTTTTTTATCGGCGCTATTTATATTACCATTTATCAACTTCAACATCGCTGCCGTTGTCTAATTTTTCAGTACTTATTTCAACAGGAGGCTCTGTTTGTTCCACAGCTTCAATTGTTTCAGGTTTAGACTCAACAGTAGCTTCAATTACTTCAACTGCTGGTGCTGCTGCTTCGGATGTTGGTTGTACTTGCCCGTCCTCACCAGCTTCATAAGGTGTATCGTGGTTAAAGGCATCAAAATCAAAATCAGGCATCAAATCAGTTTTTACGTAATCAACTGCTTCAATTAAACCTTTTACAAACTTGTTAAAGTCTTCTTTGTACAGGAAAATTTTATGCCTGTCGTAACCATCAGAATCAAAACGCTTGCGACTCTCTGTAATGGTTAAATAATAATCGCTGCCCCGGGTTTCCCTCACATCAAAAAAGTAAGTTCTACGTTTGCCAGCCCTGATGCGTTTGCTATAAACGCTTTCCATTTTCTTGTCGTTGTTGTTGTCGTACGCCACAGTTTGTTTGTTTTAATTAAAAATCTTTTATTTAGTAATGATGGCAAAGATAAAGGTGTTTTTGAAATAGCAAAATAATAGGGTGCATTTAAGATCCGAGCGCTATCGGATGTCGCAGTATTTACCGAATACTTTGTTTTGCAGTTTAGGCATTCATACGTTTTTTCTTCTCTGCTAACCCAAAAACATTATTTTGCTGTGAGATAATCAGACTGCTTAAATAATTCTTAAGCAACAGAATGCTCATTTTGCTGCTGCCGGTTGTACATTTCAGTATAGAAACCGTTTTTAGCCAATAATTCATTGTGAGTGCCTTCTTCAACCATCGCACCATCCTCCAACACTATTATTTTATCAAACTCCAGTAATGAAAAAATGCGGTGAGTAATAATGATGGCTGTCTTATCTTGCAGGTACTGATTCAGGTTACTCAATATTTCCTTTTCGGTTTTTGCATCTACTGCACTCAGGCAATCATCAAATATTACAATGGCAGGCTTTTTTATTAATGCCCGTGCAATAGAAATCCGTTGTTTTTGGCCGCCACTTAAGGTAACACCCCGCTCTCCTATCATCGTTTTATAACCTTCCTTAAAACTATTTATTTCATTGTGTATGCAGGCTAATTGTGCAGCAGCAATCACAGTTTCTTCCGAAGCTGTTGCAAGGCCAAATGCAATGTTATTTTGAACGGTTTCACTAAATAAAAAACCATCTTGCGGTACATAGCTAATACCTTCTCGCAGGTAGGCAAGATCAATACTGGTAAGCG
>JBBQEA010000238.1:0-7560 GCA_038320245.1 Chitinophagales bacterium
CATGGTTATGAGGAATTGGTTACACCGTTACACATGCTGATGCTGTACAATGCCGTGGCTAATAATGGTAAAATGATGAAGCCCTACCTGGTAAATGCAATCAGGGAATATGGAATAGATGTAAAGAATTTTAAGCCGCAAATATTGGTTGATAAAATTTGTAGCGACGAAACATTGGTTCAGTTAAGAGAATGTTTGGGTGCTGTGGTAGACAGTGTACATGGTACTGGCCACAAAATATTATTTGACAGTGCCTACGCTATCGCAGGCAAAACGGGCACAGCAGTAACAGCATTAGATAACAGAGGTTACAATAAAGGCAACAAAATTTATCAGGCTTCTTTCATTGGTTACTTTCCGGCTAACCAACCAAAGTATACCATTGCAGTTGTAATACAAAACAGCAATGAATCAAAATTGATTTATGGTGCAGATGTATCCGGAACTGTCTTTAAAGAAATAAGCGACAAAATATACAGTCGTTATGTTGGTGACAAAACCTATATGGCTAAATCAAATGCAGATACTGTCTTTTACAATTTCATTGGTTTAAACAAGGAGATTAACGCTATCAACAGTACGTTAAAAATACCTTTTACAGATTCTGCAAATGGAGGTTATTGGAGATCTATGCGGATGAAAAATAACAATGCAGTATTACAATTTCCAGCTATGATGCTTACCGGTACACAGGTAATTCCCAACGTAATTGGAATGGGCTTAAAAGATGCAGTATACCTCACAGAAAATAAAGGATTGAAAGTGATTGTAACTGGCAGAGGGAAAGTAGTTAATCAAAGCCTGGCAGCAGGAACCATTTTTAAAAAAGGAGAAACGCTTACAATTTTTTTGAATTGATTTTAAAAGATATACTATATAAAGTAAGCATACGCACTGTAAAGGGTGATACCAATACAGTCATTAATCAGTTGCAGATAGACTCACGAAAGGTAAACAGCGGAGATTGTTTCATCGCCATAAAAGGTGCAGCAACGGATGGTCATCAATATATTAATACAGCCCTTAATAATGGTGCAGGAGTTATTGTTTGTGAAGCGTTGCCTGTATCATTTGTTGAAAACGTCACTTACATACAAGTAGAAAATAGCGCCATAGCGGCAGGCTTTATCAGTCATAATTTTTATGGCGAGCCTTCTTTGAAATTGAAGTTAGTGGGTGTTACGGGCACCAATGGCAAAACAACAATTGCCACCATTTTGTGGAAATTGTTTTCTGCGTTAGATTATAAATGTGGATTGATAAGCACTGTGCAAAATCAAATTGGGGAGCAGGTAATTTCATCAACCCATACCACCCCCGATGCCATTAGTGTAAATCATTTGCTCGGACAAATGGCAGATGCAGGTTGTGAATATGTTTTTATGGAATGCAGTAGTCATGCCATTCACCAGCACCGAATTACGGGGCTGCAGTTTGCAGGCGCCTTGTTCAGTAATATCACACACGATCATTTGGATTACCACAAAACATTTGATGAATATATCCGTGTAAAAAAATCATGGTTCGATGGATTGCCTTCAACAGCATTTGCCATCAGTAATACAGATGATAAAAGGGGCAGGGTGATGTTGCAAAATACCATCGCTAAAAAATATTATTACAGTCTTAAAACACTAGCAGAGTTTAAAGGAAAAATTTTAGACAATAGTCTTACCGGATTGCACATGATGGTAAATGACCAGGAAGTTTATTTCAGGTTGATTGGTGAATTCAATGCCTACAATTTACTGGCAGTTTATGGTGCGGCTATTTGTCTTGGTCAGGATAAAAATGAAGTATTGCAACTGTTGAGTAACCTGGATGGAGCTGAAGGGAGGTTTGATTATACAGTGAGCCAGCAGGAAAAAATTATCGGTATTGTAGATTATGCTCATACCCCGGATGCGCTGCTAAATGTGCTGGCAACCATTAAAAATTTGCGACAAGGTCACGAGCAAATTATTACGGTTGTTGGTTGCGGAGGAGACAGGGACAAAACCAAGCGGCCCATTATGGCGGAGGTAGCGTGTGAATATAGCGACCGGGTAATTTTTACTTCCGATAATCCACGAACTGAAGATGCATTGGAAATAATAAAAGAAATGGAAGCTGGAGTAAATGTAGTTGCAAGAAAAAAATATATTTCAATTGCAGACAGAAGGGAGGCAATCAAAACAGCTATCAGCCTTGCTGCAAAAGAAGATATTGTGCTGGTAGCTGGCAAGGGCCACGAAAAATACCAGGATATAAAAGGTGTAAAACATGATTTTGATGATAAGCAGGTGCTGAAAGAAATGTTTGAGTTACTGGAAAAATAACAACTCTAAATAAACGACTGACAACCGTTTGTTGAGTTTTAAAAATATAAAAAAGACCATAGTTGGTTGACTGTGGTCAGTCGTTAAAATTATGTTGTATCACCTATTCGATTGGCTTTCTAATCACTGGACTTCTTCTAAAATTCCTGGTAGCGGACTGTTTCAGTTCATTACTTTCCGGGTAATGATGGCGGTTATTTTGAGTTTGGTGATTACTACGGTGTATGGAAAAAAGCTTATCACATTTCTGCAGAAAAAGCAGTTGGGTGAAAGTGTGAGAGACTTGGGGCTTGCAGGTGAACAACAGAAAAAGGGAACGCCAACAATGGGTGGCCTCATCATTTTGCTGGCGATAATAATTCCAACATTACTATTGGCCAACCTGGATAAAGTGTATATCCGCCTGATGTTATTGTGTACTGTTTGGCTGGGTACTATTGGTTTTATTGATGACTATTTAAAAATCCGTAGTAAGCGGCTGGCACAAAAAAAGGGACTGGCCTATAAAAAAAGTGATAGTGATGGATTGGCAGGAAGGTTTAAAGTTTTTGGGCAGGTTATGTTGGGAATAATAGTTGGTGTCACGCTGTATTTTAGCCCAAGTGTTACAGTTAAAAGAGAAGTAATTGCCGGAGCAAATCCTCAAACAGTAATACAGGCAGGTGAAAAAAGATTAAAGGAAGATACGGTAATCATTGATGGCAAAGCACATCGCTTTGTAAGTGTAAAAACCCCCATTACTACCATACCATTTTTAAAAACACATGAATTTAATTATGCACAATTTTTGCCTGAAAGCTGGCAGGGTTTCACTTATATAATTTACATCATCATTGTAATATTTATAGTAACTGCAGTTAGCAACGGTGCAAATATTACGGATGGCTTGGATGGTTTGGCAACGGGGGTTAGTGCCATCATCGGCATCTGTTTGGGCATATTTGCTTATGTAAGCGGCAACATAAAGTTTGCTGAATATTTAAACATTATGTACATACCCAACCTTGGTGAACTGTCTATTTTTATCGGTGCATTTGTTGGAGCATGTATCGGGTTTTTGTGGTACAATGCTTACCCGGCGCAGGTTTTTATGGGAGATACCGGCAGCCTTGCATTGGGTGGAATAATCGCAGCGCTTGCCATCATCGTCCGTAAGGAATTATTGATACCATTTTTTTGTTTTGTGTTTTTGGTAGAAAATCTGAGTGTGGTAATACAAGTGAGTTATTTTAAATATACCCGGCGAAAGTATGGCGAGGGGCGGCGGATATTTTTAATGAGTCCATTGCATCATCATTACCAAAAGTTAGGGTATCATGAAAGTAAGATAGCTGTGCGGTTTTGGATTATTACAATTGTAAGTGTGGTGATGGCCATTGTTACTTTAAAGTTGAGATAGAATGATTCGTTTCTTTTTTAAAAGTTGAGTTTAAAAAAGAATGTTAATATAAAATCCAATACCGTTTAAAAATTTACCTGTTAATCACCTTAATACCATAAGGAAACTACCCGTTAAATTCTATGCTGTTGAAGAACCTTTTTTTATCTCGTCCTGTAAAAACAAATAAAATCTAAATGCCATGCTGATCAAAAAGCGGGCAAAACATAATGATCTCTTACTGATTGCGTCGCTGCAGCAGAAGGGATAACCAACAGACCTGTTAAATTCTATGCTGTTGAAAAACCATTTTTAAATATTTAACATTTACCATTTGCAAAAATGAGTGTTGCAGAAGATTTATCTGATGATGTAATGCCGCACAATAAAAGTGCTTTGTCTAATCCGAGGCTTGTAATACTCGGTGCAGGTGAAAGTGGTGTTGGCGCTGCATTGCTGGCAAAGCAAAAAGGCTATGATGTATTTGTAAGCGATGGAGCTGCCATCAAAGAAAACTTTAAAGCGGAGTTGTTGCAACACAACATCTCATTTGAAGAAGGCAAACACACCGAAGCAACTATTTTAAATGCTGATGAAGTTATCAAGAGCCCTGGCATACCCGAGAAGAATGAAATGGTAAAAAAAATCAGGGCAAAAGGAATTCCGGTAATCAGTGAAATTGAATTTGCTTACCGGTACAAAGGCAACAGTAAAATTATTGCCATCACCGGTACCAATGGTAAAACAACCACCACTGCATTAACCAATCATATTTGCAAACATGGTGGAGCAGATTGTGCAATGGTGGGTAATATTGGCTACTCCTTTGCAAGGCAGATAGCGTTGGACCCAAAGGCCTTGTATGTAGTGGAAGTAAGTTCTTTTCAGTTAGATGATATTGATACATTCAGGCCAGACGTGGCCATATTAACCAATATCACCGAAGATCATTTAGACAGGTATGAATATGCAATGATTAATTACATCAACAGCAAATTCAGAATTGTAGAAAATCAGCAACCAGGCGATTTATTTATTTACTGCCTGGATGATGAAATAACAAACAGGCATATTAAAAACTATTCCATTAAATCAATATTATATCCCATTACCATGAGCAAAGAATTACCCGAAGGTGCCTACATCACTAACAGTATGCTGCACCTGAAATGGAAAAGTGAAGAGGTAGAAATGAACATCAAAGATTTTGCCTTAAAGGGTAAGCACAATCAATACAATGGCATGGCAGCGGGAGCCGCATCTGTTGCGGTTGATATAAAAAAAGAACATGTGAGAGAAGCATTACAAACCTTTCAAAGTCTTGACCACCGAATGGAACAGGTGGTTACTATCAGGGGCGTTGAATTTATAAACGATAGCAAGGCAACCAATGTAAATGGTACCTGGTTTGCTTTGGAAAGCATGGAAAAACCAACCATTTTAATAATGGGCGGTGTAGATAAAGGCAACGATTATTCAATAATGCAGGAGCTGGTAAAAGAAAAAGTTAAAGCGATTGTTTGTTTGGGTACCGACAATAGAAAAATTCACGAAGCTTTCGGCAACATGGTGCCGCTGATGGTAAACACCGCTACAGCAGCAGAAGCAGTGCAGGCCGCTTTTCACTTTGCCAGCAAGGGCGATGTGGTATTGCTAAGCCCGGCTTGTGCAAGCTTCGATTTATTTAAAAATTATGAAGATAGGGGCAACCAGTTTAAGCAGGCAGTAAAAGATTTATAGGGGCAATAACTTATTCCCCAAACCCCACAATGGGCAATTACGGAACGGTTAAATTTTATTAAGATTGTTAAAAATTATTTACCTGCCTGGAGCGGTAAAAAAATGTCAGATAGTAAAACGATATTAAAACAAATTCTCGGCTTTAGTGAAAGTAGCGAAGGGGCGTTTAGTGCTTCCATGAAAGGCTTGGGTAGTACCAGCCTTGTAAGTAAAACCAAAGGCGATCGGGTAATATGGGCAATCGTAATTATTCTTACGCTGGTAAGTTTACTGGTAGTTTACAGCAGCACCGGATCGTTGGCCTATAAATATAGTAAGAGTACCGAAAGCTTTTTATTTAAGCAGTTTACTTTTATTATTTTAGGGGTACTCATCATTTATTTTGCACACAGAGTTAACTACACTATTTATTCCAGGATAGCGCTCATTTTATTTTTAATTTCCATCCCGCTGTTGTTGTATACTTTGTTTTTTGGAGTACAATTAAATGCTGGTAGTCGCTGGATTAAACTGCCTGTTATCAACATGACTTTCCAAACTTCCGATTTGGCAAAGCTGGCATTATTCATGTACATGAGCAGGCAACTTAGTCGTAAACAAAGTGTGATAAAAGATTTTAAAAAAGGGTTTCTGCCCATTATTATTCCTGTCGGAATTATTTGTGTGCTGATAGCACCTGCTAATCTTTCTACCTCCATATTAATAGCTGGTACAAGTATTTTGTTAATGTTTATCGGTCGGGTAAATTCAAAACATATTTTAGCTACTATTGGTGTTGTAATGATACCGGTTGTGATACTCATATCCATTGCCATAAAATATTACGACAAAGAAGATCACAAATCTAAAGACCTGCCTTCCATTTTAGCAGCAGGCCGGATACCAACATGGATAGGAAGAATACAAACTTTTGTCTACAGCAATAAAGAAGATCAGAATGAAAAACTCTACCAGATAAACCAGGCAAAAATAGCTATCGCCAGTGGTGGTTGGTTTGGTCGTGGGCCCGGCAACAGCAACGCAAGAAACTTTTTACCACACTCCTACAGCGATTTTATTTTCGCAATTATTTTAGAAGAGTATGGTTTATTGGGCGGAATTTTTATTGTGTTTATATACCTGTTGTTTTTGTACCGCTGTATCAGATTGTATCAAAAATGTCCGTTTGCATTTGGTGCTTTTCTGGCGCTGGCATTAAGTTTTACGCTGGTAATTCAAGCCATTGCCAATATGGGCGTAAATGTAAATGTATTTCCAAATACGGGCGTTACGTTGCCGTTAGTAAGCATGGGAGGCAGTAGTTTTCTGTTTACTTGTTTATCAATTGGTATCATATTAAGTGTAGCAAGAAATGTGGAACAGTTAGAGGGAAAGGCAGCAGTTATAGCCGCTGCTAACCAAACAGTTGAAGGAGCATAATTGAAAACAAAAAAATGAAGTTTTTTGAAACAAATATTTGTTACTTGATTGAACATCGTTGGCATGTCCCAATTTTTTATGGAGTCGCCGCTGATAGCAATCGGCTTTAGTACGGTATACCAATTATGAACTGATAAAAGAAACTTAAAATAAAAAAGGTAAATCCATCAATCGAATAAATGAATGATGATAAAAATATAAAGACTTCAAAGAACCCCCCTTTGGGGGGCAGGGGGGCTGGGCTTCGTATCATCATTGCCGGCGGCGGAACAGGCGGGCATATTTTTCCGGCAGTAGCCATTGCCAACGCCATTAAAAATATGCGTCCAGATGCAGACATTTTATTTGTAGGTGCCAAAGGCAAAATGGAAATGGAAAAAGTGCCTCAGGCAGGATATCAAATTGAGGGGTTGGATATTGCAGGTTTCAACAGAAGTTCTTTGATAAAAAATATTGGATTGCCATTAAAACTGTTAAAAAGTTTTTTGCAGGTCAGGACCATTTTTAAAAAGTTTAAGCCCATGGCAGTAATTGGTGTAGGTGGTTATTCAAGTTTTCCGGTGTTAAAATTTGCACAGTCGCAAGGCATCAAAACCTTTATACACGAAAGCAATTCTTTTGCAGGAAAAGCCAATATCATGTTGGGTAAAAATGCTACTAAAATTTTTGTTGCTATTGACGGAATGGAAAAATTCTTTCCGGCCA
>JBBQEA010000239.1:0-7546 GCA_038320245.1 Chitinophagales bacterium
AGCAGTACCGCAGTACTAATTTTTGCGCCGCCCAATGTGTCGTATGCAATGGTAATATCGGTAGCGGTGCCTACATTTAATACCTGGTATTTGCTGGCTTGCCTGATCTTTATTTTTTCGTTACCGGTAGCTGTAACTGAAATAGGGCGTGAATAGTTGTTGTTACTTGAAGTTGTGGTTGATGCTGGCCGAAGCCCGGCTGATACAGGCGATGGAAAGGAGCCCGCAAACGGTGTTTTATCGTTTGTTTGCAACAATACTTTTACTTTGTTATGTATAGCAGGGTTGTTTGTTTCCGTTACCGTTGCAGGACCACTGTGCCCCGTACCCAGAAAGAAAGATACATACTGGCTTGAAGGGGAAAGTCCGCCCAGCTGACTTTTTACACCCACAATCAGGTCATGTTCATTCAGACTAAATATTTCATCTGCCGTTTTTAAAAAAAATGTTCTGCACATATTGGCCCAGCCGAAAGGAATATTGCCCGTTCCAATCAGTCCGATAACTGCATGCACTTTTTTGATGTGAGTGGTTTGCGTTAAATTCAGCAGCGCCTGGTTGTGTAAAATGTCCGGATTAAAATCCCGGTGGCAGGTGCCGATATGCCCGATAAAATTATTGGCTGCCCAGTCAATCGGTTGTATCACACCTCCAATGCTAACACTTTCACTCAGGTTGTATAATATTGGGCCAAGCGGACTTCCAAAATGTGGCGTGCCAAGCGTTATTAATTTATGTACATAGCCTTCTTTAAAATTTCTTGTACTCAGGTTAATGCTTACCCACTGAGAAAAACTTCTTGTCATTAGTCCGCCTAAACTATGCCCCACTACATCTGCCTGTGCAGCAAAAATGCCCTCATCTTCGTATTGCTTTAACCCATTTTTTATTGCCAGGTGCACGGCAGCCCTGCCAAACAGGCTTTCAGAACTCAGTGGGTCAAATGTTCGGAAATTATTTGCTTCATAATCTGCCGGTTGAACATTTGTGTAACCCGATGCAAGCAGTGATTGAATAAAACCACCTTCAGCCCACACAGCCGGCTTGCTCCACATACCATGCACCAATACCACCGGTGGTGTTACCAGGTGAACGGTTGCAGTTAAATGAACCGAAGTATCATCAATACCCTTTAGAGAAATCGTTACATCACGGCCTCCCGCCAATGTATATTGCGAACCGTATCCATCGGGTGCATTGTAGATTACGCCAATCATGCTGTCTTCCGGTATGGCAATTACCGAATCGTACCTGCCGGTTTCATCAAAGATATAACTGAGCTTTCCCTTTGTAGAATCGGGGTTGTCGATTTTAAATTGAAAAGGCTGTGCAGAACGGAGGTATAAAATAATTTTTGAAACACCATCGGTGGCAACTCCTTTCAACAATTTGGTCGTATCAAGTCCTACCACTGTATTTTTTAATGAGCCATCATTATTTACCAAACTGGGATAAACGTTCACCAGTTTTACCGCAGCCTGAGGCTTACTGCCAAACACAATACCATTGTCTGTTGCAAGAATTATTGTGCCCGTATTATTATCAATGCAGATCGCTGTAATATTATTAGAGGGTAATCCATCTGCGATGGTTAAACGCTGGTACGAAGCGGTATCACCCAGCAGACCACCCCTGTATATAACAAGGCCATTGGTAGTGCCGATATAAACATTCCCCAGTCGATCGCCTGCAATTGCGTTGTTGTTTATAATGGTACCAATGGGAAACCTCTCCGGCATTTTTACGGAGGTCCATAGGGCGCTTTGTTTTACCACTACACCGCCAGTGGTTAATCCAATCCATATCCTGCCTGCATTATCGCCGTAAATGGCCTTGCCGGTAAAGCCAGCGGGCAATTCAGGCACAGTTGTATTATCATAAGCCGCAAGGAATGCACCATTCGCCGCATTGTAACTTAGTAGTTGATTTTGTCCGAAGTTGTTACTGGCAAAAGCCCATACTTCGCTGGCTGTGCCTCCAATGGTTTGTGGGCCTCCGGTACCACCCGCCACGTCGATGCCCGTGGTATACTTTGAAAAAAATGGAGATGCCGAATTAAGTCCCAGTCCGATGCCGCCCGATGCAGCAACACCCGCTGTGATCTGCGCCATATTAGCAGTCCAAACCCTGGGTAATGAACCACCGTTTAACCGGGTAGTATCAACCCAGGCACTTCTGCAGTTGCGGGAGGGGAGACCGCCTGAAACACTATAGTATGTAAAACCTGCATCCGTAGAATCGGGTAAATAATTAATGCCGCCGGTATTGGCTTGTGCGCCGGTAAAGCCATATTGGGCTATCCATATACCTCCGTTTTTATCGGTTTGAATATTGGCGATATTATTGTTGAGCAATAAGCCCATTTTAATCCAGGATGCGCCGTTGAATTTATAGATGCCGTTGTTGGCTGTGCCTGCATAGATGTATCCAGCTTTACCAATACCAACTGCTTTAAAGGCATTGGTAATAAATACCGGCGTTGTTGTTTGGTTGAATACCCGAAAACTGTATGACTGACTTTTTGCTGTTAGCAGGCATACAAATAAACTTGCAAAACACATTGTAATGAAAAGCGGATTTCGCCCTCTTGATTTTTCTTGCTGGTTCATGCTGGTAAAAAAGGTTGTTTTTATTTGTTAAAATACCGGATGGTAAAATAACATTCTAAAATTAAAAAAAACTTTGGTAATTCCTTTTATTGGATTTAAAACATGCAGCTGTGGTTCTTGTGTTAGCAAATCTTTCCCCGCAACGTCTCTCACCGAGCCAAAAGCTTAGCCGAGGGAGTTGCGTCTCTTTATTAGGCAATGTTACTATCGCACAGGTTGCTAAAAAATCAGGTATCGTAGATATGTATTTCTTTCCCAGCACCGTCTCTCACCGAGCCAATACCTTAGCTGAGGACTTTGCGTCTCTTCATTAGGCAATGTTACGATCGCACAGGTTGCCAAAAAATCGGGTATCGTAGATATGTATTTTAAAAACAGAAAATTCCATTGCGAAATACCGGCCGTGATACTGGGGATAAAATTGAACTAGTTTGTTGAATATTTCGATTAAAAGTTTTGAAAAAAAACAACTAAATCTTGAATTAGCGAGCTTTGCTTAGGGTTTACTCATATCAACTAAAGTTGACAATAGTTTTCCGAACATCTTTGCTTTATCCAACAATCAAGACTTTGGAAAATACCAACCTACAAAAAAATTACACTACATTTATCTACCTAAAGAAACAGCCCGGCATGAACAATCGCTTCCTTACTGTTTTACTTTTATTTATTGTATCTGACACAGCGGCACAGCCATGGATGCAGGCCAACTATTATAAAGCACAAAGAAAAGAACCTGGTACAAATCTTGCCAATTTCTACGACATTCAAAAGGCATTTGAATTATATGAAAATGCACAGGATGAAATAAAAGAACGTGAACCTTTAAAAGATATCGCCAATACCGGGCAAGGGGAGGAGGAAGGCTTTGCAGGCTATGCTCAATTCAAACGCTGGGAAAATTATATGGCGCCCCGGGTTTTTCCATCCGGAGATGTTACCCTGCCTTCCAACAATTTTAAAAACTTTCAACAATACCAGCAATTAAAAAGCAGGAGCAACCGCCCTGCAGGCATTAATGTTGCCAACTGGACCGCATTGGGGCCTACAGGTTCAGTCACCAAATTTGGGGATTATGCCGGTTCTGCAAGGGTTAATTTTATCCGTTTTGATCCCGGCAATACCAATACCATGTGGCTGTCTGTTCCATTGGGTGGTTTATGGAAAACTACCAATGGCGGTGCAAGCTGGACCAGCAATACCGATCAGTTGCCCGTAATTGGTTGCTCCGATGTTGCCATCAATCCTTTAAATAATCAAATCATGTATCTGGCTACGGGTGATGCAAATGGTGCCACATCTCAGTTAACCATCAGCTCCGCCGGTATCCTTAAATCTACTGATGGCGGACTTACCTGGCCACTTGCCAGTAATACATTGAACTGGCAGCCTAATTTGGGCAGAAGTATTTATAAGCTGCTAATCAACCCCATTCATCCCGATACTGTTTTTGCAGCTACCTCTTTCGGCATTTACCGCACGTTAAATGGCGGCACCAATTGGATACAAGTGCAGGCTGGTCAATTTACCGATATAGAATACAAGCCCGGAAATGTCAATATCATTTATGCAACAAGCGGGGTATTTTCTACCGGTTCATTTTATAAATCTACGGATGGAGGAAACAGCTTTAATATAATTACTTCCGGCCTTCCATTGAGCGCCAATGTTGGACGGTTGGAAATTGCTGTTACACCTGCTGATTCCAATTATGTGTATGTTGTAGCGATGAAAAAAAACACCTACGACTTGTACGGCTTTTATCGCTCTGTTGATGGTGGAAATAATTTCACATTACAATCTACCACGCCAAATGTACTGTTTGGTGCGGCAGGTTCGCAGGCATGGTACAACCTGGCAATGGCTGTTTCACCACTACACAGAGATACAATTCTTGTGGGTGGAACGAACATGTACAGATCGGTAAATGGCGGGATAAACTGGACGCAGGTAAGCAGCGAAAACGGCGGCTTTATTCCTTATGTACATCCCGATCATCATGCCATAGAATTTTTTCCGGGTCAGGATTCTGTGTATTTTTCCTGCAATGATGGCGGCGTATTTAAAACAACCAACAGGGGCATTACCTGGACGCCATTGAATGAAGGCCTGCAAATAGCACAGATGTATAAACTCGGCACTTCACCCCTCGATCCTTACACAATACTTACCGGCCACCAGGATATGTACACGCAAATGTTACAGGGAGGCAGTTGGTCTATTTTTTACAGGAATACCGGAGATGGAATAGAAAATATTTACGAGCATGACAACGATTCTATACGATACATGGAATCGGTGAAAGGACGCATTTTTGTTACCTATAATAATTTTCCGCTTACAAGGCAGATCTGCAATTTTGGTGGCAGCGGTGTTAATTCAAACGGAAACTGGATTTCACCTTTTATCATGAACCCAAAAGCAGATTCTACGCTGCTTGTTGGCAAGGCGCAAATATGGCGAACCTATGATGGCGGACAAAGCTTTTCGCAGGCGGGTGTTGTAACAGGTGGCAGTGGCAATTTAGTGTCGCTGGCTTATGCTCCTTCTGATACCAATTTTATTTATGCAGCAAAATCAAACCGGGTATTTGTGGCAACAGATGGCAATACGTTTGTGGACCGAACAGGAACACTTCCGGTTGCGGCTGCAAGTATTACGGCCATGGTTGTGAGCAATACTGATCCCTCAAAACTATGGGTAACTTTTTCGGGCTACAGTGTGGCCAACAAAGTATGGGTATCGTCCGATACAGGCCATACCTGGGTTAATTATACAACCGGCTTACCTAATCTGCCTGTTAATTGCATTGTTTATCAAAATGCATCCAACGTTGGCGTGTATGTGGGTACGGATGTGGGTGTTTATTACCGTGATAATGATGCTGCATCCTGGCAATCTTTTTTTACCGGCTTACCCAATGTGGATGTGGAAGAACTGGAAATTGCTTATGGCATTGGGAAAATAAGGGCTGCCACCAATGGCCGTGGTTTATGGGAGTCTGATGTAGCAATTCCGGTGGCAACCACTTTTACATGGGTAGGTGGCATCTCTACCGACTGGAACAATCCCGGCAACTGGAGCCCTAAAGGTGTACCCACACCTTTACAGGATGTGATTATTCCGCAGGTAGGTATCGGCAATTTTTATCCTGTTGTAAATGCATCGGGCATGGGCTGCAGAAATATCCAGGTAAATACCAATGCGCATTTAACAACATTGCCCGGAAAAAATTTCAAACTGGGGCATCAGTAAAAAAATGTCAGCCTGATTTTATTCCGGCTTGCTGTAAGGTGCTGTCTCCGCTCCTGACATCGTTACAAGTAAAAGGAAGATTTTCGTTGATTTAGGATAAATCAAACTTTTAGCTATTGACCCGTAGCCGCTTTCCCGGCAACGTCTCTCACCAAGCCAATAGCTTAGCTGAGGAGGTTGTGTCTTCTTAGTGGGCAAGCCATCTAGCGAAGACGTTGCTGAAAAACCCAAATTCATTTGCAGCAAATATTGAACACCTACAAACTTTATTTCATTGTCACCGAATCATATTTTTTTGTGCGCTGCATAGTAAGCGCTGTTACCATTCTGATGACACAGGACAAATCAGCGTGCGATCGCCTCCTGCGCCTGATAAGCTCCTTTCGTTTGTATCATTTTTTACGCTAATTTTCCAGCATGAAATTTAAAATACAATCGTTGTTGCTACTGCATTTTGTAGCGTTGAGTGCGTTTGCACAAAATGATAATTTTATTTTGTTAAAGCCAGATCGGGTATTTGATGGCGAAACGATGCATACCGGTTGGGTGGTATTGATAAAGAATGATACCATTGCGGCTGCAGGCCCGATGCAATTTAAACTGCCCGCAAACACAAAAATAATTGAACTTAAAAATGCAACCGTAATGCCCGGACTGATAGAAGGGCATTCTCATTTATTTTTGCATCCTTACAACGAAACGCCCTGGAACGACCAGGTGCTAAAAGAAAGCCGGGCCGAACGGACTGCCCGTGCGGTGAACCATGCAAAAGCCACGCTAATGGCTGGTTTCACCACCGTACGTGATCTGGGAACCGAAGGCGCTCTATATGATGATGCTGGTTTAAAAGCTGCAATCGAAAAAGGCGTAATACCCGGTCCCCGCATGATTATTGCCACCAGGGCAATTGTTGCAAAAGGCAGTTATGGTCCTGCATCAAACAACGCAGATGTTGAATTAATTGTGGGTGCGGAAGAAGTAAGCGGAATGGAAAGTATTGCGCAGGCGGTAAGAACACAAATTGGTAAAGGTGCTGATTTGATAAAAGTATATGCCGACTACCGGTATGGTTTAAACGGTGAAGCAACCCCAACATTTACCATTGAAGAATTAACCAGCATGGTGAATATTGCCAACAGCAGCGGAAGAAAAGTAGTGGCACATGCGTCAACACCGGAAGGCATGCGCAGGGCCATCATGGCTGGCATCAGCACCATTGAGCATGGCGATGATGGCACTGCTGAAATTTTTAAGTTGATGAAAGAAAGAGGCGTTGGCTTTTGCCCCACACTGGCTGCCGGGGATGCTATATTACAATATAGAGGATGGAAGAAGCATGAACAAAAGCCGGGCGAGCCCGAACCTAAAAGCATCATTCAAAAACGGAAAACTTTTCAGCTGGCTTTGGATGCCGGGGTAGCTATTTGTATGGGGGGCGATGTAGGTGTATTTCCCCATGGTGACAATGCCCGGGAAATGGAAATGATGGTGGACTATGGCATGAAACCCATAGAAGTTTTAAAATCTGCCACCAGTGTAAATGCTGCTTTTTTTGGTTATGCTGATAAAATTGGAAGAATAAAACCAGGATTAAAGGCAGATGTTATAGCCGTAGAAGGAGATCCATCGGTTGATATAAAAGCTATCCGGAATATCCGGCTAATTATAAAAGATGGAAAGCT
>JBBQEA010000240.1:0-7532 GCA_038320245.1 Chitinophagales bacterium
TGGTGGATCACTCACCATTATTGCAACAGCCCTGGTAGATACCGGCAGCAAAATGGATGAGGTTATTTTTGAAGAATTTAAAGGTACCGGTAACATGGAGTTGCAGCTAGACAGAAGGCTGAGCAACCGTCGTATTTACCCGGCCATTGATATAGTAGCATCCAGCACTCGTAGAGATGATTTATTGCTGGATAAAGAAACCTTTCAGCGTATGTGGGTATTGCGTAAGCACATGGCTGATATGAATCCGGAAGAAGCGTTGAATACCTTATTGAAAAACATGAAAGGCACCAGAGACAATATTGAATTTTTAACGAGTATGAACGGTTAAGAAAAATGTGCTGATAATGAAAATATTTAAAGGCCGTTGATTTTTTTCAGCGGCTTTTTCTTTTAGTAATTTCAGTAATTAATTAATGGTAGATAAAAAATAATGGCAGCTCAAAAAATAACCATAGAGCAATTTATCACAATGGCTAAAAGCCATCCGGTGCTGGACGTCCGAAGCCCGGGCGAATACCTGCATGCTCATATTCCCGGCGCTTATAGCATCCCCTTATTTACTGACGAAGAAAGAAAAGTAGTAGGCACGGCCTACAAACAAGAAAGCAGGGAGCAGGCAATAAAAATTGGCCTCGATTACTTTGGCTTAAAAATGCGAAAGGTTGTTGAAGAAGTTGAAAACCTGGTTGCATTAATCAAGAACGAAACCAATAATCAAAACACCTCAAAGCAAGCACTACCAGGCAGGGGTAGTATTTTGGTACATTGCTGGCGTGGTGGCATGCGAAGTGCAGGCATAGCCTGGTTGTTAGATTTATATGGGTTTAAAGTTTACACCCTTATTGGTGGTTACAAAGCATATAGAAAATGGGTAAGAGATCAATTTGAAAAAAAATATCCATTAACCATTGTAGGTGGTTACACCGGCAGCGGAAAAACATTGATCATTCAACAGTTGCAGCAAACAGGTAATGCAGTTATTGACCTGGAAGGCCTGGCCAATCATAAAGGATCTGCCTTTGGTGCATTGGGAGAAAAGCCACAACCTTCGCAGGAAATGTTTGAAAACATGCTGGCGGAAGCCCTGGCTGATGTTAATAGCCAAATGGCTGGCGATGGACTGGTCGCAAACAATAATCAGGCACCAACTAATAACAATCCAACCATCTGGCTTGAAGATGAAAGCCAGCGCATCGGAAATTTACAAATACCAATGCCTTTCTGGGAAAACATGCGAAGCAGCCCCATACGTTTTGTTGATATACCATTTGAACAAAGGCTGGATTATCTTACCATTGAATATGGCCGTTTTGAAAAAGAAAAATTGGTGAACGCTGTAATGCGCATTCAAAAACGACTGGGCGGATTGGAAACAAAAAACGCAGTCAATCATCTGCTGGAAAACAACCACAAAGAATGTTTTCGCATTTTGCTCACCTACTATGATAAATGGTATTTAAAAGGATTGCATAACAGGGAAGAAGTAAAAACCTTATTGCATACCATACCCTGCAAGGATGTAGATGCAGTTTCCATCACCAATATTTTGACTAATGAAAAAACGCTTCATTCATAAAATATTTTTTGCAATGCTGTTGTTTTCCAGCAAGCTGGTTGCACAGGATATTACCGGCATGTGGAAGGGAGAAATGTATGTTGATTCCCTAAAACTTCACCTGCCTTACGAAATTTCTGTAAGTGAAGATAAAGGTAAGTATACAGGCTATTCCAGGGTAGTATTTTTTAAAGATGGTAAGCAAGGTGGCATTGAAGAACCTGGCATTCAGGATATCTCCATTAAACTAAAAGACAAAGAAGTTATCATTGAAGATGAAGGTTTCCTGGAACATCATTTCAGTATCAGTCCACCGAAGCAGGTAAAAAAAACCATGGTACTTACTTTGATTGTTTCTGATACAGAAATGGTAATGACCGGCACCTGGAGCACCAATCGTACAAGGCATTATTTATCAGCAACAGGCACAGCAACACTCAAAAGAAAAATTGATTTTAAATCAACTGCACTGTTTAAAAGATTAGATACGCTAAACCTAGTCAGTAAATTATCCTATACCCAACCGGACAAAACTTTGGCCACAGCTATTGTTGCAGTACCTGCTGCACCAATAAAAATTGAACCAGCAAAACCAACCCCTCCAACACCAGAACCCGAGTTGGTGATACCCGCCATTGCAAAAGCAAATTTTATATTAGTGCCTGTTATTAAAAAGCCCCAAACTGCGGTGGCTAAAATTCAGCCGCCATCAGCGCAGCGAAAAAATCTGTATAATTCCATCACAAAATACAGCATTAAATATACTATTCCGGCACCGCCTGCGCCAATACCGGCAACGGTTGTAACTGTGGCTGCACCAATACCAAAGCCTGAAAAAGCAGTGGCAGCAGTACCTGTTTCAAAGCCAAAACCTATTGCACCACCAATAACAGTAACAGCTGCACCTAAGCCAACAACTATTTCAGCACCAACACCTACACCAGCTCCTAAGCCGGCACCTGTAACCATAAAAACACCCGAGCCTGTTGTTGTGGTTACAGCACAACCCAAGCCAATACCTGCGCCTGTTGTAATAGTAGCTCCCTCCATAACTCAAGGTGCAGCAGACTTAGAAAAGAGGACTATCAAAACAGAGCAGGCCGTTTATTTTGAGTCGGATAGCCTTGTGCTTACGTTGTATGATAATGGTGAGGTAGATGGCGATACAGTTACGGTGGTAATGAATGGCAATATCATTTTTTCGAAGGTAGGATTAACAACAAAAGCCAATAGTAAAACCATCCACATTGATGCAAATACACCCGATAGTATTAAGCTGGTAATGTATGCAGAAAACCTGGGTGAGATACCACCCAACACCGGCTTGCTGGTGGTAAGAGATGGAGAAAATAGTTACGATGTTCGCTTTACCGCTGACCTGAAAAGTAATGCTGCTATTATTTTACGAAGAAAGAAAAAAGAATAACATTAGTTAAAATCTTTAATCAATCGAAAATTAAAAAGATAACTCAATAATGGATAATAACCCGGAAATAATTGTTTCAAAACTGTCTCCTGTGGAGGGAAATGTAAAGGGGACTGTTAAATTAACTCAATACTCACATGGTGCTGGCTGCGGCTGCAAGATATCTCCTAAAATATTAGACCAGATTTTAAGCAGCAATTTTGCAATGCCCGATAATAAAAATTTATTGGTAGGTAACCATAGTAAGGATGATGCAGCTGTTTATGATATGAATAATGGTATGGCACTCATTTCTACTACCGACTTTTTTATGCCGATTGTAGATGACCCATATGAGTTTGGAAGGATAGCAAGCGCCAATGCCATCAGCGATGTCTATGCCATGGGGGGTAAGCCTGCACTGGCCATAGCCATATTGGGCTGGCCCATCAATCTATTACCACCGGAGGTTGCACAAAAAGTAATTGAAGGCAGTCGCAGTATTTGCGCAGAAGCCGGTATACCATTGGCGGGAGGACATAGCATCGATTCGCCCGAACCAATTTTTGGCCTGGCTGTAAATGGCTTTGTTCCAATAGCCAACATCAAACAAAACAACCAGGCACAAGCCGGAGATGTGTTGTTTTTAACAAAGCCATTGGGCGTAGGTATTTTAACTACTGCTGAGAAAAAAGGAATTTTAAAAGAAGCGCATAAAGGACTTGCAGCAAAGCAAATGATGCAGCTGAATAAAATTGGTGAGCTGATGGGTGCCATCAAAGGAGTGAATGCCATGACCGATGTTACCGGCTTTGCTTTGCTGGGACATTTGGTTGAAATGGCCGAGGGCAGCGGACTAAGTGCTGTAGTAAATTTTGCAACCATACCTACTATTATTGATGATATTGATTTTTACATTGGTCAAAAATCTATACCAGGCGGTACCATTAGAAACTGGGATAGCTATGGCGATAAAATCGGCAGCATCACCGATTACCAAAAAGCTATTTTGGCCGATCCACAAACAAGTGGTGGCCTGTTAATTTCTGTAGCGCCCGATGCAGTAGAAGAAGTTAAAAACATTTTGTTGCAGAATGGCCTGGACAAATTTACTATGCCTGTTGGGGAGATAGTTGGTAAGGAAGAATGGGTGGTGAAAGTGGTGTAAAAATATTGCGGAGCGTAATAAATATATTTGTAACAATTGAATAATCAAATTCTTTTACACTCCTACATTTCCCACCATCATTCCAATTTCATCCTGCTCCATTTGCTTTTTAAGGGACAATAACAAATCCTGTTTCAAAGTATTAAATTCAGTGAGTGAAAGTGAGGATGTAAAATATTCCACCACTACCAATATGCCATTTTTGCTAATATCTTTCAGCGAAACGTTGTACGAATCAATGACTGATTTTTTGGATTCCAGTAATTGACCGGCATGTTCAATAAATGTTTCAATGATAGCGGCATTGGTTTGCGGATGCAGGTCCAGTTTAATTTCTGCACGTCTCCCCGTACGCATACTCCAGTTGTCTACCATGGAGTCTACCATTTGTTTGTTGGGGATGGTAATCAATGTTTTTTCTCCCGTGCGTACTCTTGTACTTCTAAGACCAATGCGCTCTACAACACCGGTAACTGCATTTACTTTTACCAGGTCGCCGGTAAAAAAGGGTTTGTCAAAAAAAATGATGAAAGAGGCAATCAGATTTTCTAAACTTTCTTTGGCAGCCAGAGCAATACCGGCACCAACAAGACTTAAACCGGTGAGCACATTCCCGATAGGTTGGTAAAAACTGGCCTTAACAACCCATAGCACTCCAACTATTCCGATGATAACTTTTAAAAAATCCCTGAAGAAAACAATCAGTTGGTTATCCCTTACATCAGGCGTTTGATTGGCTCTTTGTTCCAGAACAATTGCGATAAAATCAATGAGCCGGAGCAACAGCCAGGTAAATGCTGCAATCATAATGCCCGGGCCAATTCTTTCTATTATGTCTTGGGAAGTGTGGCCATAAATTTTAAAATGCATGGCCGCAGGAAAATTCAGTTTGTCAATTGAAAAAACTGCAATGGTGATCACCATAAACCATTCTATTGGATCCGAAACAAAATCAATGTAATTTTTCCGGTCAACATTTTTAAAAATCTTATTGGCAATTCTGTAGGTAAGCGATGCCAGGTAACGGCTTAAATATCTCTTAAACAAAAACACCAAAAATATAATGCCCCCCACAACCAGGTAGGCTTTAAGGGTATTGTCGAAATATACGTTGTCTAAAAATTCCATTGGATAAAATTAGGAAACTGAATCATTACTTTACAAGATACTGCAGCAAACCAATTTTTTGCAGCAGGTAAATACTGCCATTGCTGGCTTTTATCTGCAATGAATTGGTAAAAGCAGCGGGTAGTCTATATTCTTTCAACTGCAAAGAGCCAGGTTGGTATTGGTACAAACTACTGTCGGTAAAGCCATATAGTTTTTTGTCAATTACTTCAACATTTTTCCAATGCAAAAAAGGGATTTTATTTTTTAATGCCCCATAAATGTCGAAAATATAAAAGCCTTTATCGGGGTCGTACAGGTGCACAAATCCATCCTGATCTATCAACTGCGATGGAGATGGAATGGTATCAAATATCATTCTTAGATCAACCGTTTCTGAAAGTACCTGACCGTTGTCATCTATTTTTTTAATCTTGCCATCACCTTCATCAAACACCCATATATTATTATCATAGCTGGTGCCAATGGCTTTTACATTAAAGATATTTTGTTTGCGCAGGTTGATCACATTGCGTATGTTGAGGAACCTGTCCAGCACTACAATGGTGCTGAAATTCTGGTAATACAATAACAGTTTTAATGGGTTGGTTGCATCAATAGAAAACAGTTTGCCGTACTTGCGCACATCGTTAAACACTCCGGCAGAATCGCCGTTGGGATATAATTTTTTTAGCTGGTTTCCATTACTCACCAGGTAAATATTATCGAGGTTGTCTGTATTAAAATAAGAGAACTCGCCGGGGATTATTTTTGAAAAGGTGAATGTTGAATCAGTTTGCGCTGTAATATTTATTACCGCTAAAACACAACAACAGAAAAGGAATATTTTTTTAATCATTATCATGGTTGAAAATGGTTTAATTCGGTACTGTTGCCATCAAACACAGCATAGGTACTGCCGTTGATCCAATCACCCAAATTGATGTACCGACTTTTTTCGTTGAGGGTAAAATCAATAGCTAAATGTCTGTGACCAAAAATGAAATAATTCACAGACCGTTGTTGCAATATTTCTTTGCTGTAAACAATCAGCCATTCATTTTCTTCGCCTAGAAAAACTTCTTCGGGCACTTTATCTGCATCACGGCTTCTCCTGGAAAGATAATTGGCAAGCCCCATGCCAATGCCGGGTGGAATAATACCAAATGCCCATTGGCAAATGGGGTTACGAAATATTTTTTTCAAAAATTTATATGAGTGATCACCCGGGCCCTGGCCATCGCCGTGGCCAACTAAAAACTGCTGGCCATTAAACTCAAAATAAGCTGGCTCAAAATACACTTTCATGTTAAGCTCCTGCTGAAAATAAGTACGAACCCACATATCGTGGTTGCCAACAAAAAAATGCAAAGCAATACCGGCATCGCTTAACTCGGCCAGCTTACCCAACAGGCGCACAAAGCCTTTGGGGACTACGGTTTTATATTCAAACCAAAAATCAAACATATCGCCTACTAAAAAAACCTCCTGTGCTTCGTGTTTGATGCTATCTAAAAACTGTACAATTTTTTTCTCCCGTTCCAAACTTTTTTCATAGCATGGTGTACCCAGGTGAAAATCTGATAAGAAGAATATTTTTTTATTGGGAAGTAAGTTCAATGCGAATAGATTTTTTTATTTTCAAAAGTAAAGATTCGTTTGTTAAGCAGCTGTTTTATTGTAGAGGTAAGTTATTGGTATTTTGAAAGCTTAAATAAAAAAGATGGCCAAATTTGCTTTTAAATTTTTGTAAAGTTTATACCACTCTTACT
Source organism: Chitinophagales bacterium (assembly GCA_038320245.1). Taxonomy (GTDB): domain Bacteria; phylum Bacteroidota; class Bacteroidia; order Chitinophagales; family Chitinophagaceae; genus Ferruginibacter. The sequence goes on from JBBQEA010000240.1 coordinate 7,011, forward strand.
CTTGCTTATGCTATTTGTTATAGGTTGAATCTTTATCACTTCATCTCCTAAATAAAAGCATATCGGTTCAAATCCTCCATTACTTTCTTTGTCCCAATAAGAAATATTTTTAAAATAGAATGAATTGAAACCCTTTACTCAATAAGGAAAGTTTGCAAACTGCGAAATTCAAAGATGGGTTAGACAATTAATTACATTTCAAAGTTCTTAGGTGTTTCAAAATATAGGTTGAATTCATTTGTCATAATGTTGTTTGTCTTTTGGGCAAATTAAATCTGCTTCAATTGTATTTCGTTTTTTGTACTGTTCGTTACCATCCTTATAAATGTGATAGAATCCTGTCCAGTACTATATTAGCTGAAAGTCTGAGCCAATTAAAACATAGTTCGTTCCTGCTCGAATATCACCAGTTCTTTTAAGAATTTTTAATTTTTAAATAGATTCTGTCAGTACCCTTGCTATGCAATAAGCGTAATAATTATTACGCCATTTATACGCCATTTACGCCATCAACTAATTCGT
>JBBQEA010000241.1:0-7491 GCA_038320245.1 Chitinophagales bacterium
ATTAAATCATCCAACGGCAGAGGTTATTTTTTTAGGCAATAAATTATTGAAGAATGCACAGTTGGCGGTGGGTGCAGAAGTGGTGCAACGGCTCCATGAAATAAAGGCTGATTATTGTTTTTTAGGCACCAACAGCATAGACGTTGATGCCGGCATTACCGACCTTGAATGGGAAGTGATTGAAGTAAAAAAAGCCATGATAAAAAGTGCAAAAAAAACAGTGTCGCTGGCCATTTCTAAAAAACTAAATACCGTTCAGCGGCTGATGGTTTGTGAAATAGAAGCGGTAGATTATCTCATTACCGAACTGGAACCCCAACATGAATTGCTACAACCATATCATAACAAACACGTAACTATTTTGTAATAATCTCTTTTCATCATTAAAACTGCTAACTAAAATGAAGTACATCCCCTTTCCAGTAAAACCCAGGATTATTTTCCTGCTGCTGGTATTTAACATTATAGTGACTTGCGCTTTTGGCCAGGTAACTATTACCGGTAAGGTTACCGACAAAAATAATAATGGCTTAGCCGGCATTACTGTAACAGTAAAAGGAACCAAGGCCGGAACCGGAAGCGATAACAACGGCAGCTATGTTTTATCTGCCAACCTAAAACCCGGTACTTACGAGGTGGTATTTTCCGGAGTAGGATTTAAAAAAGAAGAAATTTCATTTACGGTAAACAGCGCAGCTGCTTATACTGTAGATGCTGCACTTACTGAGCAGGTATCCAAATTGGATGAAGTAATAGTAACCGGTACATCATCCGGAACTACACGCCGCCAATTGGGTAGCTATGTGAGTTCTGTAAAAGCAGAAGACCTCAATAAAGGAGCTACTGGCAATGTGTTGGCTGCCCTGCAAGGCAAAACTGCCGGTGCACAAATTACCCAGAACTCAGGCGATCCTGCAGGTGGTATGAGTGTAAGGCTAAGGGGTATCAGTTCTATCGGTTCATCATCGGAACCCTTGTATATTATTGATGGTGTAATAGTAAACAATGGTACCAACCGGGTTACCAATACACAGAGTGGTTATGATGGAAACAATGTGGTAGGTACCATTGGACAGAGCAGATTGGTAGATATTAATCCACAGGATATTGAAAGGGTGGAAGTATTAAATGGTGCAGCTGCCGCCGCTATTTATGGAAGCCGTGCTAACGCAGGCGTTGTACAAATATTTACCAAGAAGGGTAAAGCAGGTACACCAAAAATTAGTTTTAGCACCTCTGTCATGAGTAGTAGTTTGCGCAAAAAAGTGGAGGTAAATCAATCTCCAACAAAGTTTGGTGGACCAACAGATGGTGTAGGAGCCCTCACTCAAGATGTGATACAAGCCCCACTTGCAACCAACACAACTCCCGTAACCCGTTATGATTATCAGGATTATATATTTCGCAGTGCGTTGGGTACAGACAATAATGTTTCCATCAGCGGTGGAAACGATAAGACGAAATATTATGTTTCAGGATCTTATTTCTTTAACCAGGGGATCATAAAAAATACCGATTTTCAGCGTTATAGCTTCCGTACCAATATAGATCAGGTAATTAATAAATGGGCAAACTTTAATATTGGTTTAAACTATGTAAACAGCAGTGCCAACGAAAAACCCGATGGCAACTCTTTTTACTCACCAATGAACTCCGTAACTATTTTAGGCAATTATCATGATATCCAAACAAGGGATGCCTTGGGCAATATCAAAGCCGTAGGCGAACGTGGAAGAGCCAACCCTGTTTCTGTAATAGAAGATATCAAGCAAAAACAAACTACCAACCGCATAATAGCCAACATTGGTTTAAAATTAAAACCCATCAATCATTTAACTATTGATTACACAATGGGTATTGATAATTATTCACAATATGGAACTACCTACATTCCTCCATTTGCATATAATGTAAGCACTGCATTTTTTGGCGGTGGTTTAACGCTCGATCCTACTCAAAACGGTTACTCCAGTGTAGGAAATAATAATTTCTTTGCTATCAACCACGATATCAATGCTACTTACAATATTGATATTACTGATAAAATTAACTCGGTAACACAAGTAGGTTTTTCACAGCAATATGAAAAAAACCTGTACAGTTTATCACAAGGAAGAGGCTTGGCACCATTTGTACAAACAGTAAATGGGGCAAGTACCATTTTGCCTGGTGCAGATGAAAGAAGTGAAATAGCTATCTCTGGTTATTTTGTACAACAAAACTTTAAATTCCGCAATCAATTTTTTGTAACCGGTGCAGTAAGAGTCGATGGATCTTCTGTTTTTGGACAAGACCAACGCAATCAGGTGTACACTAAGGCTAGTGGTAGCTATGTTATTTCCGGAGCAGATTTCTGGAGTAAGTTGGGGGTTTCAAAATGGTGGGATTTAGCAAAGGTTCGTATAGCCTATGGTGAAAGTGGAAACCTTACCGGCATTGGAGCTTATAGCAGATTTAATACCTATGCTTCTTCTTCTTTTATTGGAAGAACTTCTTTAACATCAAGCGGTACATTGGCCAATGAAAATGTTAAGCCAGAGAGGCAGCAGGAGTTGGAATTTGGTATGGATCTTTCTTTCCTTTCAAACCGCCTCGGTTTAACGGTGAATGTATATAACAAAAAAGTAAAAGACCTTTTAATCAATCGGTTTATTGCGCCTTCAAGCGGTTTCTCCAGTTTGCAGGATAACTTTGGCTCATTAGAAAATAAAGGATTTGAAATAGTATTAAATGGTAAGCCTGTAGCATCCAAAAATGTTCAATGGGAAATAACGGGTATTTTTAATCATAATAGAAACAAGGCGATAAACATAGGGCAGGCTGTAAACTTATTAACTACTAATGCAGGCGCTCCGGTGGCTATTGTGCAAGGTCAGCCAATTGGTGTTTTTTATGGTACTTTCTTTGCAACCGATGCTAGTGGCAACCTGGTTAAAAATGCTGCCGGCATTCCTCAAATTGAAAAAGGTGTGCAAAACAGCGCATTGGCGTACACTCCTGGTAGAGATGGAAATGGATTACCAAGCGGAGCTACTTTACGTAGAATTATTGGCAACCCAAATCCAGACTATACAGCTAGCCTTGTAAATGAAGTTAGTTACAAAAAATTTGGACTTAGACTACAAATTGATGCAGTGCATGGTGTGGATGTTTTTAATGCAGATTGGAGAACAAGACAAGGTGTAGGTAATGGTAAAGTTGCAGAGCAAGAACAGCGTGGACAATTACCACGTGGCTATGTTACCGGGGTATATGCGATAGAGCAATGGCGCATTGACAATGGCGCTTATGTTAAACTACGGGAGCTTTCCATTAGCTATGATTTTGGTAAGATAAAATCTATCAGCAATTTGAGTGTAAGCTTTAGCGGACGAAATCTTATAAGCTGGGATAATTACAAAGGATACGATCCTGAAGTAAATGCCGGTGGACAAAGCACCCTTCTTCGTGGTATTGATTTTGGTGCGGTACCTATTCCTGCAACCTATAGTTTCGGCATTAAAGCACAGTTTTAAACCTTTAAAAATTTTATCATGAACAAGATAATTAAATCAACATTTTACAGCGGCATAGCCATGGTACTTTTGGTAAGTACCGGTTGTAAGAAGGACTACCAAAATCCCAATGCTGCTTCATCCTCACAAGTATTAAGTTCTGCCAAGGGTTTAATGGGTACCGCTATAGGGATACAGCGTACCTATTCGCTAAATGTGGCACCTGGCATAGCAAATGCAAATGGGTTTGTTACCAACGAAATATTTTTACGTAACTCAGGAAATATTCCTGAGCTTCAATTAACTACTGGTGGATCAGCAGTTGACGGCACCAATGCATTGTTAGGCAATATCTGGATTACTGCAAATAAATGTATTTATGATGCAAACAATGTTATAAACGGGGCTACTCAATTGGGTGATAAAGGTTACGCAAGCGGCTTGATTGGTTATAGCTCCATAATAAAGGCGCTTTCTATTGGAACCCTTTCTATGTACTGGGAAAAAGTACCTGACACCGTTGGTACTGCTGCTACAGTTTTTGTGGATAGGGTACAAGGTTTCAACAGGGCAATTGCAGCCATTGATAAAGCTTTAACCACCATTAATGCCAATGCCATTAGTGCTGGATTTTTAAGCGATTTGCCTGCTGGTTTGGATATAGTAAATACCTTAAATGCGCTAAAAGCAAGGTACAATTTGTACGCTGGTAATTATGCAGGGGCATTAGCAGCAGCTAACCTGGTAGATATTACTAAAAAGTCTACGTTCAATTACGATGCAGCTGTTTCCAATCCGGTATTTGGCGCTGCAACTTCTACCAACAATCTTTACCAACCGATTGATTCTACATTTGGTTTACCTGTTAGTATAGCTCCGGACTTATCAGATAAAAGGGTACCATTTTATACTGCTATTAATACAGTGGTTAATCCACGGTACAGATTGAATGGATTTTGGATTGCAGCTACTACTCCTATTCCAATTTATTTTCCAGGTGAAATCACTTTGATAAAAGCCGAATGTTATGCACGTCAGGCTAGTCCGGACTTAGTAAATGCAGTTTTGGAACTTAACAAAGTAGTTACCAAAAAAGCAGCCAATGATCCATTGGGATTGGGTGCAGATTTAGCGCCTGTTGTTCCCGTAACAAAAGATGATGTATTGCTTGAGATATACCGAAACAGGTGTATTGAAATGTATATTTCAGGTTTAAAGCTGGAAGATATGAGAAGGTTTGGCAGAGATTTATCAGAACGTAAAAGAAACTTTTTCCCTTATCCTTTCAGGGAAAGGGATGGCAACAGCAACACACCTGCTGATCCGGCTTTTTAAATATTTACTAATTGATTAAGCAATAAAAAAATCCCCCTCCTGCAGGGGGATTTTTTTTGGGAAATACAATGGCTTTTGATTTTTTTAATACTAATTGCTGGCTGTAAAAAAAGGGTATTAAAAAACATCTACCCTTTAAAAAACAAACGCAATAATTATTGTAGCTTTCAATTTATTACATCACATCAATTATCAAAAATGAAAAAGCTTGCGTTGGTATTATTCGTACTTGCATCGTTCAATATATTTGCTCAAAAAACCTATATCCATTGTGGAAAATTAATAGATGCTGTTAGTAATGTGCCACTATCTGCTAAAACGATTGTTATTGATGGTAATAAAATATTAGCAATAGAAGATGGTTATGCAACACCCGGTGGCGGAGATAAATTAATTGATTTAAAAAGCAAAACTGTACTGCCGGGCCTCATGGACATGCATGTACACATAGAATCTCAAACCAAAAGAAATGCAGTAGCAGATAAGCTAACAACCGAACCTCAGGACATTGCATTTTTGGCTGCAAATTATGCCAACATAACGCTGATGGCTGGCTTTACAACCGTAAGGGATTTGGGAGGAAGCAGGGTAAATATCTCTTTACGCAATGCCATCAATAATGGAACAACCATTGGTCCAAGAATATATACCGCTGGCAAAACGATTGCTACCACTGGTGGACATGGTGACCCAAGTAATGGATTAAAAAGAGAATTTGGTGGGGATCCTGGCCCTATGGAGGGAGTGGTTAATGGCGTTGACGACTGCAGGAAAGCTGTGAGGCAGCGATACAAAGATGGATCGGACCTGATAAAAATTACAGCCACAGGTGGAGTACTAAGCCAGGCAAAAGATGGGAGCGGTGCACAGTTTACAGAAGAAGAAGTAAGGGCTATTGTAGAAACAGCTAAAGATTATGGCTTTAAAGTAGCTGCCCATGCGCATGGTGCGGAAGGTATGAAGCGTGCCATTCGTGGAGGTGTAACCTCTATTGAACATGGTACTTTTATGGATGATGAATGTATTGAGTTATTTAAGAAATATGGAACCTGGCTGGTGCCAACCATCATAGCCGGCAAATCAACAGCTGACTCAGCAAAAATACCTGGTTACTATACTGCCATTGTTACGCCAAAGGCGCTGGCAACCGGGCCAAAAATACAAGCCACTTTCGCCAAAGCCTACAAAGCAGGTGTAAAGATTGCATTTGGAACAGATGCCGGTGTATTTATGCATGGCAAAAATTACCTGGAGTTTCAATACATGACAGAAGGCGGTATGCCGCCAATGGAAGCCATTAAATCTGCAACCATCAGCGCTGCTACTTTGCTGGGAGTAGAAAATATATTAGGCACTATTCAAAAAGATAAACTTGCAGATATTATTGCAATTGACGGAGATCCTTTGCAGGATATTTTAGCAATGGGCAAAGTAGTTTTTGTAATGAAGGACGGGAAAATTTTTAAGCAATAGACCTAATTGAAAGCCGATAAATAATAAAAGGAAAATACACTTACCTGGTTTCAAAATCTACAACTTGTTCTATCAATTCTAGTCTTTTAACCACAGTGTTTTTGGGCAATAGAGTACCCGGAGATAAAACGGCATTGGCTCCGATTTTAGAATGGTCGCCAATTAGAGAACCAAATTTCTCAATTAGTGTATTTATTAATTCACCCTTAAAAATTACCTGGATTTCTTTATTTTTCCGTTCATTAAAATGATTGGCAGTAATTGCACCGGCTTCAATATTTACAAAACTGCCAATAATGCTGTCCCCAATAAAATTAAAATGAGCAATCGAACTGTTGTTACAAATGATGCTGCTTTTAATTTCACAACCAGTACCGATCGTAACATTGTCATCAATCAATACCCCGCCCCGTAAGTATGCATGTGCTGCGATAAAACTGTTTTTGCCGATAATTGCAGGTGCTTTTAGTACAGCGCCCTCTTCTACTGTGGCGGTAGTATGAATTGCAATTCCATTTGTAACAGCATAGTCGTTACCACAGGTTGCAAGCAAGAGGTGAATAGCTGCAGGCAGATCACGGATAATTTGCCAGGGTTGTTTATCCTGTTGTAGCATGAGTGAAGAAAAACGGGAGATGAAAGCATCAATCGGTATCATTTTATTTTCATTTGTAAATTTTGGATTGAATGGACGAATATAATTCACCAGATTTTTATGGTACCGGATCGTACCCATGTCCACCCCATGGATGGCATCTTGCAATTCTTTTAGCAGTAAGCCAAAGCCCTTTAAACGGCCCATATTTTTTAAATGCCTGCAAACCATAATTAGAGCAGGTAGGTGTAAAGCGACAGCTTTTCCCCAACCATGGAGAAATGATCCATTGGTACAATTTTATCAAAAAGATAAAGGGCAGGCTAAGTATTTGCATCAATTGTTTCATTGGATATCTTTTGAAGTTTTGATAAAATACCTTTTATTTTTTCAAACACCAATGGGTAATCGGGCAGATCCTTTCCGGTATAAATCATAAAAAAGACAAGGTTTGCAGGGGTGGGTTTAAAATTGTCACTCCCGTTTTCGGTCGGTGGTGACACCGACCCTGGCTGGGCCGTGGTTGGTGGCCCCACCAACCATTTTGCGCTGCACCCGTTAGCAGGTAGTTTTTGGATATTTGTTTCCAGCTCA
>JBBQEA010000242.1:0-7435 GCA_038320245.1 Chitinophagales bacterium
GTCTTTTTGTACTTACAACAACTCATACAATGCCCTCAACCTTTCCCTTGTCATCTGCTTTTCCCAATCTGGCCCTAAAGCATTTTCCCAAAGCGGTTTCATGCCAAGCGATACATCAATCATCTTATCAAAATCTTCATCGCTTAAATTGGCGCAAATGTTTTTAGGTATATCAATGTTGTTTTTCTCAACCATGTATTTAAATTCCTTTACGCCTTCGGGGTAAAATTCTTCTAACTTATCAAACACAATGCAATTGCCAATACCATGTTTGGTGCCCAGTAAATAACTAAGGCCATAACTTACTGCATGTGCAACTCCAACCTGGCTGTAGGCAATGCTCATGCCGCCGGCGTAAGATGCCATCATTAATTTATCATCGCTGTCTGCATCCCAACCATCTTTAGTAACATACACATCTCTGCAAAGTTGCAATGCTTTTTCGCCATAGCTTTTGCTGAACTCGTTTAGGTAAGTGCCGGTTAAACTTTCAATGCAATGTATATAGCAATCCATGCCGGTGTAAAAACGCTGGTTGGCAGGTGCATCGGCGGTTAATTCGGGGTCTAAAACTATCTGGTCGAAGGGTGTAAAGTCGGAGTTCATACCAAGCTTTTTTGTTGGGCCGGTTAGTACGGTTGTGCGGCTTACTTCGGCGCCAGTGCCGCTAAGTGTTGGTATGCCCACTTTATATACACCGGGATTTTTTACAAGGTCCCAACCCTGGTAATCGGCACTGCTGCCGGGGTTGTTCATCATTAATGAAACAGCTTTGGCAAGGTCCATGGTGCTGCCGCCGCCAATACCTATTACACCGCTAACGGTACCAAACTCTTCTTTTAGCTGGTTGGCCAAACTGTCAACGTAAGTTGTTTTGGGTTCGTAGGTTACATCAACAAAAATTATTTTATCCGCAGGGTGCTGTGCATCGTTGCCACGAACGGGAACACGTCTGGCTAATGCTTTGCCTTCAAAATAATGATCTACCAAAAAGATCATGGGCGCATCTGCTTTGCGATGCGGAGCAATGATCTCATCTAACTGATTGAAAGAACCACGGCCATAAATTACATAGCCAACCATTTTAAAATTTCTGAATGCCATAGATTGTTTTTTATACTGCTACGAAATTACAGGAATTTTATTTTGCCTTCGGCGAAAAGGTTATTGCCACAGAGGCACTGAAGCACAGAATTGAACCTGTATTTTTTCAGTGCTTCCGTGTTTCTTTGATAAATTTATTTTAGCAGCGAAGCTGCCCTCATTAAATCTTCCGGGGTATCAATCTCTATACCCATGTATTCCGTTACAATCATTTTTAAGGGGATGCCATTTTCAAGGTAACGCAGGCACTCAATTTTTTCCGCTGCTTCTAATGGGGTTATTGGCCAGGCGGTAAAATTTAATAAGGCCTGCTTGCGAAATGCATACACACCAATATGCTCGTAATAAACAGGACTGCTGTTTTTATCGCGGTGATAAGGTATTGGGCTGCGGCTGAACATGAGTGCATTCATGTTTTTATCTACAGCAACTTTTACATAATTAGGATCGGCAATAAAGTTTTCATCGTGTAAAACCTGCATCAGGGAAGCCACCTGTACATTCTCATCTTCAAAAACCTGTAATAATTTTTCAAGCGGTTCTTTTTGTACAAAGGGTTCGTCGCCCTGTACATTAACTACAATATCCACTTGCATGTTTGCAATGGCTTCAGCAATACGGTCGCTGCCGCTTTCATGCTCCTTAATGCTCATTACAGCTTTGCCTCCGTTGTTTACAATTTCGTTGAAAATTATTTCACTGTCGGTAACCACTATTACTTCATCAAACAAATTGGTAGCAACAGTATTATAGTAGGTATGAAGTATTACGGTTTTATCGCCCAGCATCTGCATCAGCTTGGCCGGAAAACGCGTGGCAGCATAACGTGCCGGTATCATGGCAATTTTTTTCATAGCTCAAATAAACGAAATAAATGTCAGGAAAATCTGGAAATAATAAAGAACCCTATGTTATGGCTTTTCTGCCTTCGGCAAAAAAAATATTGTCAAAGAAACACGGAAGCACGGAAAAAATACAGGTTCACTTCTGTGCTTTCGTGACTCAGTGGCAAATTCAAATTCCTGAAAGGAATTAAAAAGACGGAGGTAACTCGCTGAAATATTTTTTACAATTTGTACAGCGGTAGCCTTTGCTGTAGGTAGATGTTTGACCAAACAAAACCTGGTTTTTTAACCTGCCCCAAAAATCGGTTGGCTTATTTGTTTTTTCTTCAACAATTAATGTGTGACTTTTGCAATTAGGACAGGCAATATCTTTTAAATAATCGTTCTCGGCTTCTTTCATTAACGCCACGGCCAGGTCAAAATCATTTTCTTCAACCAATAATTTAATGCCGCCAACGGCGGGATTAAGCAACGGATCAACCGTAACAATATTCTCGTCCTTCATCTGGCATTTAATATTGTTTTCGGTAAGCATGCCCATGGTCATATTGGCCAGCAGGTAATTATCGTATGTAGCTATTATTTTAAAATTCATTTTTTATTTATTGTTTTCCGTCTATAATAATTGGTGCGCCTCCTTTGCCCATTACAATCACTTTTGCATTGGCGCTTAGTGCCAGTTCTTTCATGGCTTTTATCTGCTCGTACTGTAACTGCTGGTCTGTTAAACCGGTATTGATGATGCGCTGATAATCAGCAATACCCTGTGCTTCCACTCTTTTACGTTCGGCTTCCTGCTTTTCTTTCTGTAGCACAAACTCCATTTTCTTTGCATCCTGTTCGGCATTTATTTTAGATTCGATGGATGCCTTTACAGAATTAGGTAAAGTAATATTGCGAACCAGCAACTGCTCCAGCATCAGCCCACGGACTTTAAAATCGGCTTCAATGGTTTTATAAATGCGATTTTGAAATTCTTCTCTTTTATTACCAAACAAATCAACGGCCTGGTAATACACAGCATTGTCACGGATTTTTGTACGGGTAATAGGGCGTACAATTTTATCGCGGTAATCATCCCCGGTTTCTCTTAATAATTTTGGCGCATCACCCGATACAACCCTGTACAAAACAGTAAGGTCAATGGTTACTTCCAGTCCATCACTGGTTAATACTTTAATTGCATCATCGCCCGATTTATTTCCCTCGTCATTTACACCGCTCATGGTGTAGTTCTGGGTCTTTACATCCAGCTTTTTTACATCCAGTAACGGGTTTATAAAATGAAGGCCACTGCTCATCACATCATTTTGAATACTGCCAAACAAAACTTTTACTCCTACTTCGCCGGCATCAATCTGTTTTATACAGGCACTAAAAATACCCAGTAAAATAAAAATAAAAGCTGCAATGCGGCCAATGGGTTTAAATTTTGCCATTGCAGGATTGTTTTTTAAAACAACAGCACTTATAATTAACAGTATAATTCCAAGTATTATTAAAAACATGATGTTTAGATTTAGAACTGTAAGTTCAATAAAATAATTAATAATGGCAGGAATGAATTTTAATAAGTAATTCTGGACTTATGAAGAGGGACGACTCTGTTGTATAATTAATCTGCATCGTAGTAGTTACGGATTATTTCATGTGCCTTTTCCATAGAAATTATTCCGCTTTTACGGCTTTTTTCAATCATTGCACATACTTGTTTTGGGCTGAGAGGTTTGCCTGGAAGAAATAAATTATCCACAGCATCATCTACCAAACAAAGTTGTAATTGATTTTGTTTAGCAAAAGCCAAAAGCTTATCAATATTAGCTTTGCTGGTATTGTTTAATTGAAATAGCATAAGTAAATTTACAATTTTTTAATTAGCAATGGTTAACGGGTGCATTTAAAATTATCGTCTTTTACTCACAACCGCCGTCAGCGTTTTCAACGGCTGACGGGGTTGTTCCACTTCTCTTAGCTACGACAATTTTAAACGCACCCTGGTTAACAGAATAAAAAAACCGAAGCAAAAGCTTCGGTTAATATCTACGAAATCAAATTCAATCTTTTAATCTGCGATTAATTATTCAACATCAGCGGCATCACCAGCATCAGCAGTTCTTCTCCTTCGCCCTGTTCGGTTGGTTTTATTATGCCCGCTTTGGTAGGTGTACTCAGTTCCATATTAATATCACCGGTATCGGCACCTCCCAGCATTTCAATTAAAAATTTTGCATTAAAAGCAATCTGCAGATCTTCTCCATCATACTGGCAGGCCATGCGCTCATTACCTTCAAAACTAAAATCAACATCCTGCGCAGCCAGTTGTAATTCGTTGCCGCTGATAGTTAATGCAACCTGGTTGGTGCTTTTGTTACTGAAAACACTCACCCGGCGTAAGGCATTTTGAAAATCGTGTTTGTTAACCGTCATTTTATACGGATTATCAACCGGTATTACCACTTTATAATCAGGGAAACGGGCATCAATCAGCCTACAAACCAGTTCGGTAGTTCCATGCTTTACAAACAAATGATTGCTGTTGTAAGATATATTCAGTTCATCATCATTATCAGGCAATGCGCTCTTTAATAAGTTCAAAGGTTTTTTGGGAACGATGAATGAATCTTTATTGGGGCAACTTACATCTGTACGTGTGTAACGTACCAGGCGGTGTGCATCTGTAGCAACAAAAGTGATTGATTTCTTATCCAGTTCAAAAAACACACCTGTCATGGCCGGACGCAGATCATCGTTACTCACCGCAAACAAAGCTTTGTTGATGGCAGTAACCAAACCAGAAGAACTCATGGTAAAAGCATTAGCGTCATCAGCGGCCGGTTCTTTGGGAAAGTTATCAGGCGTTTCGCCCATTACCTTGTACTTACCGTTATCGCTGGTAATTTCTACCGCAAAGTTTTTATCAATATTAAAAGTAAGTGGCTGCTCGGCAATATTCTTTAACGAATCCAGCAAAATTTTTGCAGGAATGCACACTTTGCCGCTTTCTTTTGCTTCAACATCCAGATGAACTTTCATCACTGTTTCCAGGTCGGTAGCAACAACAGTGAGTTTGTTTTTTTCAATTTCAAATAGAAAGTCTTCCAGTATAGGTAGTACCGTGTTTGCATTAATTACGCCGCTGATCTGTTGCAGTTGCTTAAGCAGGGCCGATGAGGAAACAATAAACTTCATAATTATATCTTTAGTTGGCAAATATATAAAATTAACGGGGCTAAAAATACAGGGTATTTGGTAAGATTGGAGGTTTTAATTTTGGCCCGATTACTAATTTTGGCTCATGAATATAAAAATTTACTAAAACCCCGGTTTAACAATGCTGCCAATTTACTAAAAGCAATACCGCACTTATACAATTAAACCGGCATCTTATACAGCGAAGCATATTAATTGCTTCGCTTTTTTTATATTTATGGTTAATGCCGAAATTTATTCAACATATATGTATTGCCTGCTTCCTGATGATTATGAACAGGCCTTGTTTTTCGCAATCAACACAAACCATATTTTATACAACCAGGGACGGGCTGCCATCTAATTCTATTTATAAATCTGTTTTAGATAATCATGGGTTTTTGTGGATAGCCACAGATAACGGGCTGGCTAAGTTTGACGGTAAAAACTTTAAAGTTTATACCACGGCACAGGGCCTGCCCGACAATGAGATAACCGACATCTTTATTGATAGCAGCAACCGTATCTGGGTAACGCCTTTCAGGCGAACAACCGCTTATTATAACCCGCTTAAAGACCGGTTTGAAAATGAAGATACCGACCCCGAACTAAAAAAAATTGAACAGGCAAATATAAACCGCGGTAGTGTATTGCAATTTGGAGGCATTGCTTTTTGTAATAATGTGCGTGATTTTTTTATTTATAAGAATGGTAAGGTTACGGCTTATAAGAGTCTCATGAATATTAAAAAATCCTCCACCCCGGAAAAGATTGTTGAATTCAGCCCGCAAAAATACCTGGTCATAAGTCCCGATTCAATAAGGGTATTTGATAAAGACATGTTTACAAAATCGTTTGCACTGGGGAATGATTTTTTTTACTGTGAATATTTTAATCATACACTCTACATCAGTTCGGGCAATGAAATAAAAAAATACCAGATTGATGAAAACGGAGACATAAGTTTGATATTGAAAAAGACGCTTCCCTTTAACATCCGTATTTTTTGCCGGGCTGGTAAAGACCTTGCTGTAACCACATTAAACCGGACCACCTATCCTTTAGATGCTGCCACACTTGAATTAAAAGATCCGTTATTGTATAATATTGCGGTAAGAAATGTACTGGAAGATAAAAATGGCAGTGTCTGGATATGTACCATTGACAGGGGTTTAATAAAGATTCAGCAAAAAAGAATATCATCTTTTACAATAACCAACAAAGCGCTTAATGATGAGATAACACAAAACTTTAATTCGCTCATCATACACAATAAAAAAATATTTGCAGGTAATAATTATGGCCAACTGCTTATTTACGACCGGGTTTATGATATTAAAAAACGAAGCCTCGGCCCCGAAAAAAATATGGATGGCGTAGTAAGGAAAATCATTGAGCTGAAAGATAAAATTTTTGTAGCCTGCCAAACCGGATCTTTTTTATTAGATAAAAAAACGCTTGCTATTGTAAAACGTTTTGAAGGACAGGAAAATACTTCAACCAAGGCGGCTTTTTTGCTGAATGATTCTGTTTTGTTATTGGGGTCACACTCTCAGGCAACCGTTTATAATGTTGTTACCAATAAAATTACCGCCAGCACAGTTAAACGAATTACGGCGCTTGGTGCTGCCAGTGCCGGAGAAATTTATATCGGCTCCAACGATGGCCTGTACCGCTGGGATAAAGATTCTCTTTTTTATTTTGGCAAAAACTATCCGGCACTCAGCTACAGGGTAACCACCATTTTAGGAACCACTGATAATCTTTTGTGGGTAGGCCTGGGTTCCGATTCGTTGCTTGTTCTAAAAAATAATATAGTTATTAAATCCATTGCTCTGGGCGATATTATTCCCGGTAATGTATGTAAATCTTTATACAGCAACACAGCAGGCGTTATATGGCTTGGCACCAACAAAGGATTAAATAAAATTCAATACAAGTTAACCAACAACCAGCTTTCTTTTTATAACACCTCTTTCGGTTTATCAGATGGGTTGATTGGCGAACAGGTAAATGATATCAGCATCAGTAACGACACTGTTTTTGTTGCTACCAATGGCGGTATCAGTTTTTTGCCGGCATCTTTACATTTGCCTGTAGCAGATATAACCACATTTATTACCGGCGTTTCTGTAAACGGTGTTGATACGCTGGTGATGAAAAGCTATACACTTCCCTACGATAAAAACGATATCAGCATCAGCTTTTCGGGCGCCGACCTTACCGGTTATTATCCTTTATTTGAGTACCGGCTTAATGAAGGGGCCTGGCAAAAAACGGATAAAAATAATATTGAA
>JBBQEA010000243.1:0-7392 GCA_038320245.1 Chitinophagales bacterium
TGAAATTTGCGATCAGGGAAGGTGGCCGTACCGTAGGTGCTGGTCAGGTTACTGAAATCGTTAAGTAATATTTTGTACTAAAATAGTACGGTTAAATAAATCAGTATTTATATCTTTACAAAGTACTTAGGTTTTACATCTAAGTACTTTGTACTTTATACTAAATACTAAACACGGGAATGGTGCAACGGTAGCATACGGGTCTCCAAAACCTTTGATCTTGGTTCGAATCCTAGTTCCCGTGCTAATAAATAAGAGAATACATGTATTTGGAAATACCTGATTTTACCTGGTGAAGTAATGGTTTTTCTTCGCATTTTTTGCTTACAAATTTCAAATTAGAACTATGAATAAATTTTCAGCTTATCTTAGAGATTCTTATAAAGAACTGGTAGAAAAAGTCACCTGGCCTACATGGGAGCAATTGCAACAATCAACTATGATTGTATTAGGTGCTACTTTATTTATTACTGCCTTGGTGTGGGTAATGGATTTTGTTGCCAACGGGTCTTTAAAATTTGTTTACGGTTTATTTAAGAAGTAATTAGTATGGAAGAAGCAATCGTACAGGAAGTAGCGCAGGAAAAAGAAAATAAATGGTACGTTCTACGTGTTGTTAGTGGAAAGGAACGTAAAATTAAGGAGTATCTTGATAAGGATATTATTCGCAATGGCTGGTCAGAAATTATCAAGCAAATTTTTTTACCGGTAGAAAAAGTTTATAAAGTTCAGGCTGGTAAAAAAGTGATGAGAGAGAGAAACTTCTATCCGGGTTATGTAATGATTGAAGTTGCTGATAATAAATTGAGCGATGATATTGTGCAGCACATTAGCAATATAAGCAACGTGATGCATTTTTTAACTGACGGAAAGGGAAGTAAAGGAAACATTATTTCACTTAGAAAGTCGGAGGTAAATAAGATGCTGGGTAAAGTGGATGAAATGGGCGAAGCAGGTGGAATGACTATGAGTGAGCCATTTATTATTGGTGAAACCATTAAAATAATTGATGGACCTTTCAATGATTTTAATGGCATGGTAGAAGAAGTTAACGACGAAAAGAAAAAATTAAAAGTTCAGGTTAAAATTTTTGGAAGAGCTACGCCTGTAGAATTGAATTATATGCAGGTTGAAAAAATAGGCTAAACAATTACATTCTTCTATAGACCATCTTCATTACGAAGGTGGTTTTTTTTTGCTTTGTAAAATCTCATTTTTTGGTGACCTAATTGCTGGGCTTTTTTAATTCTATTTGATTTGTTACGAAAAGTGAAAATTACATTAACTTACTCTTTATTACCTTTAAACTACTTTGAAATTGACTGCGTGTTATAGACTGGTTTATTATCTTATTTATTGATTTGTTATACTTAAAAAATTCTTTTTTCATTGCGAATATCCTAATACCAATTTACTAATTAATTACTAAGAATCTTTTACTAGATTGTACTAGTTTGAGATTGAGTATTTAATTTATTAATTTTACCATATTCTGTTTAACAACGGTAAAATATACTTTAAGTTTTTATTTAATTGTCAAAGAGGTCTCCTGATTTTAATCATACTTAATAACCATTTTTAAACTTTGTTATTGTTACCAAAAAACTACATCATGAAAAAAAATTACTTAGTTGTTTTATTAAAAAAGATTTATCACACCGTCGTTATTATTTCTTTTCTTTCTTTAACATTTATTAACTCGAAAGGTCAAAGTAGAAATTTTGGGATTGTATTCTCCGAAAATTTAAAAGGAGGAACTGCCTTGCTTGGAAATACGCTGATGTATTCGTCAAACGCTGATGGATCGGTAAATACTGTTGCGATGAATGGAAATAGTGTAAATGGAAACAGTTATTATGATAACGGTAACTTTGGTGCTACGAGTATGCAATACGTTGACATTGATGGTAATACCGCAGAAGGTGCAGGTACCAGAAATTCATCTTCTGCCGACTTAATTTTACCTGCCGGTACTAATACTATCAAGATGGCAAGACTTTATTGGGGTGGGAGAGCATTGAAATCGGACTTTGATATGTTGGACCCATTGAATCAAAGAATTAAAATCAGAAAGGGTGTTAGCGGACCTTATCAGCAATTTGCGGCAACGCAATTAAACCAAATTGTGATTGAAACTGGGTTAAGTACTGAGTTCTCTCTCTACCAGGCCTATGTAGATGTTACAGATTTGATACAACAAAATGGTAGCGGAACATACACTGTGGGAGATGGAACGTTTTCGAAAGGTACAGGTGGAGACTATGGAAACTATGGTGCATGGAGTATTGTAGTAGTTTATGAAAATCCAAATTTGAATTTTAATAGTGTTAGGGTATACGATGGGTATCAACAGATTTTTAATGGTAACAGTCCATTCATAGGTACAGTTAATTTAACAGGATTAAATGTTCCTTCTGGTGCTTTGGCCAATACTGACGCACAGGTTGGTGTTATTGCATGGGAAGGTGATGCCAGGTTTAGAGAAGATAGTCTTAAAATCAATGGGACACCAGTTGGCAATGTAATCAATCAAGTGGACAATGTATTTAATGGCACTATTTCGAATAATGGTGTTCATGTAACTACTAAAACTCCTAATTACACTGACCAGATGGGAATCGATATTGACCAATTTTACGTGGGTACCGGTTATGGAATCCTTCCGAATGCATCTAGTGCTAAGGTACAATTCGTTACATCACAGGATCAGTTTTTTACAGGAGTAATTACTTTTGTAATTAAAATGAAAGACCCAATTATCAAGCTTTCTAAATCTGTATCGGATGCCAATAACAATCAAACTGCCCAACCAGGGGAAGTGCTTACTTATACCTTAAAAGGCAAAAATATTGGGGCTGGCAATGCAAATTCAACAATTTTAACCGATCCACTTCCTTCAACAGTTACTTATGTAAATAACTCGTTAATGGTAAATTACGGAACAGGTGTAAGCGCTGGACTAAAAACAGATGCTGCTGGTGATGATATTGCGGAATATGATGCCGGTACAAAAACTGTAATATTTAGAATGGGAAATAATGCAACTGCAAGTGCCGGAGGATATCTTGAACCATTAGATTCATTTGAAGTTGAATTTAAAGTAACAGTAAATACACCGTCGAATGGAGTTATTCCACAAATAGTTAATGCGGCAAGATTAACTGTAAAATCTGATGCGTTGGTAGATTTTGTAGATGATGCAACAGCAGTTATTAATCCGGATGGAGGCTCACTTCCGGTTACATTAACATCGTTTTCAGCCTCTTTATTGGCAGATAAAAAGGTAAAAGTAGCCTGGAGTACATCAATGGAATATAACTCAAAAAGTTTTGAAATTGAAAGGAGTAGCGATGGAGTTAAGTTTAAAACTGTTGCCACCAAATTGGCTAATGGCAATTCAACTTCAAAAATAAATTATTTTATAAATGATGATATAGCCGATGTAACATCACCCATAGTTTACTACAGGCTAAAACAAATAGACGTTGATGGAAAAAATGCCTTTTCTAAAATTGTTCCTTTAAAATTGAAAAAAACATTGGGCAATTTTACAATCTCACCAAACCCTTTCAACAATAATGTTAATATAAATATTGAATGGGATAAAAATGAAACCACCGTTGTTAAGGTTTTCAATGTAACGGGTGCACAAGTGTTATCTAAATCTGTAACGATGATTAAGGGATATAATTACATTGCAATTGATGAATTGTCGCAGGTTCCTTCCGGAAGCTATATTGTTCAGTTTATTACTGCAAA
Organism: Chitinophagales bacterium; assembly: GCA_038320245.1. Taxonomy (GTDB): domain Bacteria; phylum Bacteroidota; class Bacteroidia; order Chitinophagales; family Chitinophagaceae; genus Ferruginibacter. The sequence goes on from JBBQEA010000243.1 coordinate 3,760, forward strand.
TGGAAAATTATTAAAACAGATAGTTAAACAGAAATAATTTAATCAGCCTGTATTAAAAAGCTGTCGTAAATTTTTACGGCAGCTTTTTAATTTTAAAAACATGTATTGTAGGTTTGTCTGGCGAAAATTATTAAATCTTGCAGTTGTATTTACTTCTGTTGCCGAAAAATCAGTTTCCTCATTTCTGCCTTTTCAGTAAATAACTTACTCGTATTTTCAACTCAATTTGATAATGTAGATTTGATAGAATAAATTTGCCCATCAAAAAGCAATAACAGTCTTTTTAATTGTATAAAAAAACTAAATTAACCACATGCGACAAATAGCATTTAGAGAAGCCTTGAGAGAAGCCATGCAGGAAGAGATGCGTAGAGATGAGCGGGTATTTTTAATGGGTGAAGAAGTAGCTGAATACAACGGTGCTTACAAAGTAAGCCAGGGTATGCTGGATGAATTTGGTGAAAAGAGAGTGATAGATACACCAATTGCTGAGCTGGGATTTACAGCTATTGCTGTGGGTGCTGCACAAAATGGTTTACGCCCTATTGTAGAATTTATGACCTGGAATTTTGCGGTACTACCGCTTGATCAGATACTGAATACTGCTTCTAAAATGCTTGCAATGAGTGGGGGACAAGTTGGTTGCCCAATTGTATTTCGTGGTGCCAATGGCAGCGCAGGACAGTTAGGAGCACAACACTCAACTGCTTTTGAATCGATGTATGCTAATATCCCGGGTTTAAAGGTAATATCAGTAAGTAACCCTTACGATGCTAAAGGTTTATTAAAAAGTGCCATCAGAGATGATGATCCTGTTGTATTTATGGAAAGTGAGGTGATGTATGGCGAAAAAGGAGAAGTGCCGGAAGAAGAGTACTTGCTGCCAATAGGCAAAGCGTTTATCAAGCGCACAGGCAAAGATGTAACCATTGTATCTTTTAATAAAATGATGAAGGTGGCTTTAGGCGCTGCGGAGGAACTAGCCAAAGAAGGTATTGAAGCAGAAGTAATAGATTTGGCCACCATACGCCCGCTTGATTGGTTTACTATTTTAGAAAGCGTTAAAAAAACAAATCGACTGGTGATAGTAGAAGAACAATGGCCGTTTGCTTCAATATCTTCAGAAATCTGTTATCGCATTCAGAAAGAAGGATTCGATTATTTAGACGCACCAATTAGAAGGATAACGAGTGTGGATGCACCTATGCACTATGCCCCCAATTTGGTTGCAGCATACCTGCCTGATGTTCCAAGAACAGTTAAGCTGGTAAAAGAAGTGATGTATATGAAAAAATAAAGAAGCTTCGAAGCAAAATATTATTAAAGTACAATGCCCTGGAAATTTCCGGGGCATTGTGCATTTTGGTAAAAAATATGCTGTGCAAATATCCAATTAAAAGTTGTTGGTGAATTTTCTTTTCAACGAAACATCACCAACAAAGGAGTATTAAATTGCCATTTAATTTATTCTGAAATTAAAAATAATTGTAGAGACTCCGCCATCTTCAATAGCAGGAAATTTAAGGCTCCCTGCTTTTCTTTTGGCGATTGATAATATTGTATTATTGGAGGTTGTTGTTCCTTTTGAAACAGTACTGCTAATAAAGTTACCTGCACTATTATATTTTACATCAAGATATACCTTTGCATTCTCGTTAAAATCATCTTCAAATTTAAGGCTGCCGAGGTTCAGCGGCCTTGATCCACGAAGAACACTTACACCAGTTTTTCCTCCCGGTGTATTTCCATAACTGTCAGGCTTGCCAGATGGATCACCAGCATCACCTTTTCCGCCTGGTTTGGTACCCTGGTAACGATAGCCATTATCTTCCGTTGCACCATTTCCTTTACCATTTCCCGGACCTTTATAGGTGGCTACCGGCTTGGGCGGTTTTGGTACAGATACAGGAGCTGGAGTTGGATTTTTATAAACTGCAACAGGTTTTATATTGGGAGTAACAGTTGTTTTTTTTACAATAGTTTTTGTTGATTTTGTAACAGCAGCAGCATCTTCTTCTGCATTATCTTCAGGCTTGGCTTCGTTTTCAGCCGGTGGGGCAGGGGCACTTGCTTTAACAGGCTGTGGCTCCGGCGCAGCAACAGGGCTCATTGCTCCTTTAATTAATGGTTGTTTTTCTCCAAAGCCTTCTTCGTTATTGCCCAAATTAATTTCCATTAAATCCTGTGCAATGGGTGGTGTTACTTTTAAGATGGGAAATGTAATTAAGAAAGCCAATAATAATATAGTACCACAAATAATGAGGGTGTATAAAAACGCTTTCTTATTTTTTTCTGATTCAAAACTTGCGTGCATAGTAGTATTGTAAATCATAACAAAGTTATTTGATTAAATCATAAGATTCAATACTGTGCCAATTTACATGGCTGTTAAAATAAATTAACAAATAGCAGCCCAAAGTCTGTCTAAAAACGAGTGCTTACTTCCATTGTTGCCTTGGCTTTTTAACTAATGCAAAAGCAAAAAACAAATAGTAGAAAAACATGGCTATGTCAAAAAATAAGAAGATAGGGAAGAGGTCTTTTTCCTGCAGCTTTTTTGTAACAGGATATAAAATCAAAATTTGAATAATAAAGCGGATACTGAAAACTATTATTGCGAATTGCCAATTTACTAATACGATTGTTGCAGCAAGCAGTGGATAAAAAAGAAAATGAGAAAATGAATATAATCCCAATAAGAATTGATGCAATGCTTTGTAATGCTTGCTGGTACTGTAATGGCGGCTCTTCTGCTTAATCCATTGCTGCCAGTTTTTGGCGGGCTCACTTAGCGTGAAAGTATCAGGATCAATATTGATTTTTGTGTTTTTACCGGTAGCAGCCATGTTGATAAATAAATCATCATCACCACTTGCCAATTTATTGTGAGCAGAAAAACCCTTGTGCCGGAAGAAGATCGTTTTTTTGTAACTGAGATTTCTGCCAACACCCATGTAAGTATTGCCGGCGAGTGAATAGCTAAAATATTGCATGGCACTATGCAAGGTTTCCCAACGGATAATTTTATTGAGTAAACCATTCTTTTTATGATAGGCGCCATAGCCCAATACAATCTCTGTGTCGTCATCATAGGTTGCCTGCATCTTGTTGATCCAATATTCGCTGGCGGGTACACAATCTGCATCTGTAAGCAACACAATTTCATACCTAGCTGCTTTAATGCCCATGCTTAACGGGAATTTTTTTCCTGCAATCAGCATAGCTTCCTGTTTAAGCTCCACTATATGCAGTTGTTTAAATTCTTTTTGAAACTCTTCCAGCAAGTATTTGCTGTCATCAAACGAATTATCATCTACTACAATAACCTCATGGGTCGTTTTGTATTCCTGTATTAAAGATCCGGGAAGATTTTTCGCTAAATTTGCCGCCTCATCTCTGGCGCATATGATAACAGATACAGGGTGCGTTTGAGAAATATCTTTTGAAATTGGCTTATAAATCGCTAACCGCAGAAAGAAATACAAGTAATAGAAAATCTGTATCAAAGTAATGAGACAAAGGCCGCCAAATAATACCCATTGCCAGTTAATTAAGTTCATTTGGCGAAAATAAGCATTCATATGTAAAATGATAAGCCATCTTACTGACATACAATTGACAAACAAAATACAA
>JBBQEA010000244.1:0-7318 GCA_038320245.1 Chitinophagales bacterium
AACAAAAAAATGGAAAGGTAGAGTTGAAACCCAGCTATACATAACCCCATCAGTAGTTTACAGGCAGTTGCACGATAATGCGGCTGGTAAAAACAGGGGCTTAAATTCCTATAGCAATTCTATCAATAACACTGATATTAACAATAGTGTTACGCAGTCGCCGTCGCTTGGTTTTGAAATGGGCTTCAACTGGCGCTACCAGTTACCAAAAGGATTAAAATTGAAAGCTGGATTTCAATTAAATTATACACGATATGCAATTCATGCATTTGATAATCATCATCCAACAGCAACTTCACTTTCCATGAACAGTTCTGTCAATGATTTATTGTACGAGGTATTTAGATCTACTCCATATTCAAACAGGGTTGGGCTGGATGAGGTAAAATTACACAACCAAACTGTACAGGTTTCAATACCAATGGGGCTGGATATTAAGCTTGCAGGCGATGATAATTTTGAGTGGTTTGCAGGTGCTACCATTCAACCAACTTATGTAGTAACAGGAAAATCTTACCTGTTATCTTCCGACAGAAGAAATTACGTAAAAGATAATTCCATGCTTAATCATTTTAACATGAACGCAGGGTTTGAAACTTATCTGTCATTTAAGAAAGATGGCTACACATTGCAGGTAGGACCGCAATTAAGAACCCAGCTTTTTTCAACCAATAGCAAAATGTTTACTATCGAAGAGCGTTTACAGGGCTATGGTTTAAAAATCGGCATCAGCAAAAAACTTTAATAAAAATATAATTAGTAACGGAAGCTTTACAATTTTTTTACTACTGATACGTTATTAAATTGCTCCAAAGAGCATAATTCAAACACAAAGCCACTGCCCCGTACCTGCAGTGGTTTTTTGTTTTAGAGTATGTTTCAGGCTATTTTTGCCACATGAAAAAGTTGATTTTGTACAGCCTTGCCGCCCTCTTTCTATATAGTTGCAATAATAAAAGTAAACAGCCTGAACAAACAGCCGTTTTAAGCGACAGTACCGTAGAATTCTTTCCGGTTACTTCCTTTTTAAAAGGACAGTTGATAGCGTTGGATTCATCTCCAATAACCGTTTTACGAATTGTTACCATCAAAGGAAAATCAGATTCTTTCTGGATAAAAAAGGAAAACGTACCTCCCCTGTTGGAGGACTTTTTTGCACAGGAAATTACTACAACTAACCTTACCCGGTTTTTTAAGGAATCCAAATTTAACGACGAGGGTGTAGATGCTGTTACATTTACTTACGAACCTAAAGCGCCGCTTCCGGACAGTATTTCATTGAAGCATTGGGATGTGTATGTTAAGCTGCAAACGGGCAAAGTAAAAAGGGTGTATATGGTAAGACAGGTAAAACAGGGAGCCGAAATATTTACTTTGCAATTGACATGGGTTACTGATAAATGGGCTAAAATTGTAACTATTTTAAATAAACCAGCAGGCGAAACTGAACTGATAAAAGAAGAACAGTTTGTGTGGGGATTTGATAATTAAAAGGATTTTCGTTTGTATCCGTGCCTTATTTAAGATTTAGCATTTTACTTGTGATAAAATTATTCGCTCATGTATGTTTAGAAAGTTTAGATGGTTTAGGAGTTTAGATGGTTTAGATAAAGACGTACACACAAAACCATTAATAGTATAATTGTACACAATCATTCATGACACAGCAGGAATTTTCTGACATATCATCTACCATACCAATTGAGCCCGGCATTTATAAATACTATGATGCCAACAATGATTTGCTGTATGTAGGAAAGGCAAAAAGTTTACGCAAAAGAGTTAGTTCGTATTTCTCTAAAACCTTTACCAGTTACAAAACGCACGAACTTGTACAGCGGATTCGTAAAATAGAATTCACGATTGTAAACAGTGAACAAGATGCGTTTTTACTGGAAAACTCATTAATTAAAAACTTTCAGCCCCTCTTTAATATCAACCTGAAAGATGATAAAACTTATCCCTACATCGTTATAAAAAAAGAATCTTTTCCCCGGGTATTTTTTACCCGTAGAAAAATTAATGACGGCTCGCAATACCTTGGCCCGTTTACCTCAGTGGGAAAAGTAAGAGAACTGCTGGACTTTATAAAACAGACGGTTCCTTTAAGAACCTGTAAGCTAAACCTCACTGCTGCCAATATAGAAAAGAAGAAATTTAAAGTTTGTTTGGAATACCACCTTGGCAACTGCAAAGGCCCCTGCGAAGGACTGCAAACATTGGGGGATTATGAAGAGGACCTTAGCAGGTTAAAGGATATTTTAAAAGGCAATCTCTCCCCTGTTATCCAGCATTTAAAAAAAGAAATGCAGCAACAGGTAGAAGATATGGCATTTGAAAAGGCTTCCATTATACAAAAGAAAATTGAGCATCTGCAAATTTATAAAGCCGGTTCGGCCATTGTAAACGAACGAACCGGCACGGTAGATGTATTCAGCATTTTAGAAGAAGGTGATACAGCTTATGTAAATTACCTGGCAGTAACCAACGGCAGCATCATCCTCACAAAAACAATTATTCTGCAGAAAAAATTAGATGAAAATGCAGCCGAAGTATTGGCATTTGCCATAGCACAAATGAGGGAAACTTTTAACAGCGAAGCCACAGAAATTATTCTTCCTTTTGTGATTGATTATCCGGATGAAACCGTGAGCATGACGATACCAAAAGCTGGTGACAAGAAAAAGTTATTAGCGTTGTCTGAAAAAAATGTAAACTACTTTAAAGCAGATTTACACAAAAATAAAATGTTGTTGCTGGAAGATAAAACTGACCAACAAATTAATACCGTACTGGAGCAAATACAAAGCTACCTGCACCTTGCAGCATTACCGGTGCATATTGAATGTTTTGATAACTCCAATTTTCAGGGCAGTTATCCGGTTTCTGCAATGGTTTGTTTTAAAAACGGTCAGCCAAGTAAAAACGATTACCGCAGATTCAATGTTAAAACCGTAGTGGGTGCCAATGATTTTGCTACCATGACCGAAGTAGTACACCGCCGTTACAAACGGGTAATAGAAGAAGGTTTACCACTGCCACAGCTCATAATCATTGATGGTGGCAAAGGGCAACTGAGTGCAGCCATGGAAAGCATCAATGCATTAGGACTTGCAGGAAAAGTAACAGTTGTAGGCCTTGCAAAAAATGAAGAAGAGTTATTTTTTTATGGCGATACTGAATCATTAAAATTACCCTGGGATAGTGATAGTCTAAAGCTGATCAGGCGAATCAGAGACGAGGTACACCGCTTTGGCATTACATTTCACCGCAACCAACGAAGCAAAGGCAGCTTTAAAAACGAGCTGGAAGATATTGAGGGCATCGGGAAAGCAACCATTGATGTGTTGCTGAAAAAATTTAAATCGGTAAAAAATATTAAGGCAAAAACATTGGATGAGTTGACCGAAGTAATTGGCAAATCGAAAGGACTGTTATTGGTAAATTATTTTGGCAGTGCCCAAATATAAACAGTCAATTATCTTAAAAGGAAAATGATTTGCCAGTTTTTTTTGTGACTAAGATAAAGGATAGAACAGTTGCGGCGGGCAATACCCTCAGGCACCGGCATTAACATGAGGATGTAAAAAATTTTAGAGAGGTATAAAAATGAGAAATAATATTATGATCTTTTATTTTTAGCGGCAGTTCTTTTGCTGACAATATTTTCACCAGTTAGTAAAATTGATTGATTAAAATTAAAAACCAGCATAGCCATCAAAGCGGGGATTTACGAAATTATTTAGAATACTACCAAACCGAAATGCTAGTCCGAAAGATGTATAATAGTTAAAATTAGAAGCCAGTTGGCGTTTGCGGGTAAGTATTTCCTGCTCGGTTACTCCGCCCTTAACGAGGTTTATCTGGTTGTGTACCAAACTAGCATTTGCACGCACAAAAAAAGATAAGCCGCCACCTATGCGTACATCCGCATTCGCACTAAGCCCCATTGCATTTAACGCCCAGTTTTTAAAATAATTACGGTAGTAAAAACCCCCATTAAAAGTTCCCCACTTTTTATTTAAAGTAATGGCTGCGGAAAACCGGTGACCATAAATTGTTTCTTTTATTTTATAGTAAATGGTGGTATCGTAATAATTAATACTGTTTACATCCAGCCCATATCTAATCACGAAAAACCTATTATTCACTTCTCTATAATCGTACATATTATATTCTATAGCTGGACTAAAAAACAGTTTTCTTTTGTAATTATCAAACGTATTGTTTGAAAAAGAAGTCTGATATCCGTAGCTCCAATGATCGCTGAAAGACCTAACAAGATTATGATAAACCCTATAGTCGGAGTTATTTACTTTGTACTTTGTGCTGGTAACACCGTCTTGGTAAGTATATACAGAATTTCGAAGGTTTCCGTTCAGGTAAAACTCTACCTTTAATTTATTAGTTGTTCGGTTTGCAGATATGTCTGAGCTAATCACACTGTTTTTGTACACCCTTTCGGCGTTATACTGTCCGCTTGCACCGACTCTAAATACCCAAAAATTCCATTTGTCACGTTTGTCGCTTTCATAGGGTGGTCGTGCTGTTACAGACTCTTCCTTCATAAACATTTTAACTTGCGATGCAAAAGGCGTTTTGGCTATTAGCGGGGCAAAGCCCAACATCAGATATTGCAGGATAGATTTTCGAACGTCCGAAGGAGTGGCGTTAGGAAGTGTGTTGAAGATAAGCGTATCTGAATATTTCTTATACTGCCTTTTTCCATAAAAATTCATTTGATATTGAACCCCACCACTGCCTGCCTTTTGCCCGGTTAACAGCACATGAACATCAGCACTAGTCATGTCTAAAACGAAATTAACAATGTTTATTTCTGATTTAAAATAGTTGAAGTCGCATCCCACCCTGCAATCGATGAACACTTTTAATTTTCCAGGAACTTCATCTTGTGCGGTTGCTACTATCATAATAAAAAAAGACAATATTAAAGCAAAGGTTTTCGGCATAATGAAACAGGTTACGATGAAAGCTTGTCTAAAAAAATGCTAAAAGTAATTTAAGAAACTTAATAAAAGCTGATTAATAAAAATTGTTTTTTTGCTCCGTTTCTTAGTGGTTTCATTGCTCGTGTTCTTTATTGATAGTTAAATACTTTGCCTCTCTTTTATGTAAATAATCTTTCTATTCAGCTTGTGCAGCAGCATTTTTTCGAATGTTATTTTCTACCTGGAAGATTTGCATATTCGCTTCGATGCTGGTGTTGATGGACTTGATTTCCCTTGAGTCTTATTATACATTGTTTCGTATCTATCAGTATGTAAAAGCGCAATATCAAGAATATATTGATATAGGTGTATTTTCTACAATTTCACCTTTTACAATAGCAGTTTTTTATCGGTAATTTAAAAAATGAACCCATCATATTCTTACAGATATTTTAAATCAATTTCGATTAACCCTGATAAAAAAATTAATGAAGTATAAAAATTCAGGCTATGCCAAAAAGAAAACTATTTTTTAAAATTGTATCATTTCAATAATAGGTTAAAAAATTTTAAGGATAAAACTCAATAGTTTGCAAACAGCAATTACTGTGCAAGTAAATAATAATTATTTGTGCAATAAACTAAAAATTACAGCCCGGGTTTCGTAAATTTATTTATCTCTTTCCTTAAAACGAAATATATGAACACAGCAACCGCCTGCCGCAACACATCCTTTCTCCTTTTTTTTTCATTCCTTTTTACCGCCTGCAATAAGGGATCAATGATCGACGAAAACAACGAACTGACAGTATCCGGCCGTGCGGCTGCACCTATCGAGCCTGCATCCACCACAATTAACGCCACAGCTATTTGCGACTACGTTTTCAACGAAACAATCCTAACCAGTACAGGCTGGACAAAAACGTTTGACGATAATTTCGATACAGATCTTACCAAGTGGAATATATGGACAGGCGGCGCCTTTAACAACGAACTGCAACATTACCAGGCTGCAAATCTTCAGTTGGCAAACGGCATTTTGGCTATTACTGCCAAAAAAGAAACAGTGACAGGTGCCACCACACCATATGATGCCACTCCCAAAACTTTCCAGTACACTTCGGGGCGAATCGAATGCAAAACCAATGTATCAGCCAGCACTGCAACCCCCAAAGTTCGTATGGTGGCACGTATCAAGCTAGCGCCGGGTTATGGCATGTGGCCGGCGTATTGGAGCTACGGCGATCGCTGGCCCACACAGGGAGAAATTGATTTTGTGGAAGCCAGAGGACAGGAGCCAACAAAATACCAGACCAATTATTTCTATGGCCGCACCGCCAACCGCAACCTGGTGCGTAATGCGGAGGGATTCATTATTACCGATGCCGACCTAACAGCCTGCTACCATGTGTACGAAATGCAGTGGGAAAAAAATACCCTCACTTCCTTCCTGGATGGAAAGCAGGTGGAGGTAAAATCCGGCGGCTATATCCCTAACCTTTTTGGCAAAACGGAACATATTACCCTGAATCTTGCCGTTGGAGGCATCTTTTTTACCAACCTTGATCCGGCACAGATTTCACCTGGAAGCATGTATGTTGATTACGTGAAAGTGTTTACGTCAAAATAGATAGTTATATCTAAAGTCTCATAGATAATAAATAAAAGAGAAGGTGTTTTTGTCATCCAAATTATTCAAAACTTGATCATTCAAAAATGCGAAGCCTGTGGCAGTACATCAACCCTATAAACAGCAAAAAGTTACAACAACATCCCACTCCGTAATTTATTTAATTATATCGATTTTACTTTTTTGTTCAGTTGGTATAAGTTTTTGATAACAGGCCAATTGTTAGTTTTAATAAATGAAAAAATGGTATGAGTGCTTTTTGCACCGGTTAATTATTTTACGAAGATAATTTGCAACACGAAGCAGGTTTTAAAGTTCCCCTTATTGAATATACATCTAACAACCAGATTAACATCAAATATTTGCCAACTGATTTATCACGACTGTAACAATTCCTTGGATCATAAAAAGATATTAAAACATAAGGTATTTTAGTGGTATTGATATTTATTTAAACATGTGTAAATAATTATTGCCAAATTAAGCATGTACTTTTTTATTAAATTTAGTATAGCAAGTCTTTGGACAAGATTTCTAGTTCGAATAAAATGCCAACAAAAAAGTTATGTCATCTTTAAAAAAAATATTTTTTTTATTACTGTTATTTTCCAGCCATTTATCTCATTCACAAAGCAGCACCATTGACAGTCTTCAAAAAATTATTGATAAAGGCAAAGTTGACCTGGAAACAAATTTTGCACTGAATAATATTGCCGTTGAATATACCCGTATCGATGTA
>JBBQEA010000245.1:0-7311 GCA_038320245.1 Chitinophagales bacterium
GCTTAAACCACTCTGCTGCCATTGATCGATCATTTGTAATTTTTGCAAACGAAGCTCTTTTTTGTCTTGCATAAATGTAGCTTTTTGCAAAACTCTGCATTATTAATTTACGATGCAAGAGGGTAACTATCGGGTGATTACGGCGTAAGTATGCAGAGCGGGCAACTGTGTAGGCGTCCTGTGCCTTGCTTAATCTTCAAATTAAGTTGCAAAACAAAAATTCGGGAAGTTTTAATAAAGACATTTGCTGATATAAATGTTTGCGCCGGGCTTTTCTGGCAATACTGTAACTACTTTCTTAGCTGTATTTGCTTCGTTATAAAGCCAACCGGTAAAATTTTTATCATCCCATTGCTGCGCATCCGAAAGTTGGTTATCAAATTTTTGTGCCCGGTCTATCAACCTTTTTATGTTAGCATATGTTTGGATTTTTAGTATTTTATAAAACAACATTATTGAGTGTTGGTTTGTTATAGGGCTATTAATTATTATTTTGCTTCCCCTTTTGCATTATATCAACCTATAAAATTTATAAATGTTTAAAACATCAAAATTGAACTTGTTTTTTATTAAAATTTTCATGCTGTCTGTTGCCCTGTGTTTAATCACCGGGGGTGTATATGCCCAAAAAACGGGCAGTATTAGCGGGACTATCTTTCAAAAAACCACTCAACAATCATTGGCCGGCGCAAATATTACTATCGCCGGCACTAATCTGGCTGCTGCTGCTGATTCAAACGGAAGGTTCAGGATTTTGAATATCCCGGTTAAAACATACAATCTTGTAATTAGCTCCGTAGGATTTAAAACATTTACATTGTATAATGTAGTGGTGAATAGCGGTAATGAAAATGTTTTCAATATTGAGCTTGAACAGCAAGCAGCAGAGTTGGGAGAAGTAGTAATAAAAACCAATAAACGAAGTGTTCGTGCTGCTACATTGGAAACACCATTGAGTGTACAGAGATTAACAACAGAAGAAATAAGAAGTAACCCGGGTGGTAGTTTTGATATTAGCAAAGTAATACAAACATTGCCTGGTGTGGGTGGCGGACAGGGAGGTGGTACATTTAGAAACGACATCATTATACGTGGGGGTGCATCCAACGAGAATGTATTTTATTTGGATGGCATTGAAGTACCCGTGATTAATCACTTTCAAACACAGGGCGGCAGTGGTGGCCCGCAGGGAATTTTAAATGTATTTTTTATTGAGGATGTAAAACTAAGTTCATCTGCTTTTGATGCCCGGTATGACAATGCATTAAGTAGTGTATTTCAGTTTAAACAAAAAGTGGGTAATGCAAATAAGTTCCAGGGTAATGTTCGTGCAAGCATACTGGAATCTGCTATTACATTGGAAGGTCCATTGTCAAAGAATAAACAAACTACTTTTTTAGTATCTGCCCGTAAATCTTATTTCCAGGTGTTGGCCAACGCAATTGACGCTCCATTTCTTCCGGCTTACTCAGATTTTCAAACAAAAATAACCCATAAAATCAATGATAAAATGACGCTTAATTTTATTGGCATTGGTGCTATTGATAAATTTAAGTTCATTACAGCAAAAGAAATGACCCCTGAAAAAATATACCAGGTAAATTCTAATGCAACGATACAACAATGGAATTATACAATGGGTGTATCACTTAAAAAAAGTATTACAAATGGCTTTTGGAATTTGGCTTTAAGCCGGACAAGGTTTAATAACAATATTCAAAAATTTGAGGACAATGAAAACCCAACAGCCGCCACGCAAACGCTGGATTTTGTAAGCAATGAAACAGAAACCAAGTTGCGTTTTGATATCAATAAAAATACAAATGGCTGGAAGCTTGCTTATGGCGCTTCTACACAACTTGCAGCATACGACAATAACACTTTTGCTGTAATACAAAAAGAAGTGAGAGATGCAGGCAACAATATTATACAACCAGGCATTAATCAAAACTTTACAAGTCCATTAAAACCGTTTGTACGCCTTGGAACATTTGTACAAATTGGTAAAAGAGTAATGAATAACAGGCTTGGCATAAGTGGAGGTGTGCGTACAGATATGAATACATTTACCACAGATGGAATGAATGGCTTGCAAACCTTGTCGCCAAGAATTTCGTTTAGTTATGTATTGGCAGATCAATGGACGTTGAATGCCTCTACTGGCATCTACTATAAATTGCCTGTTTATACTATCCTTGGTTATGCAGATAACAACAATGTGTTGGTAAATAAAAATGCAAAATATACAAGGTCTGCACATTATACAACTGGTTTTGAATTTTTACCCAATGACGGATTACGTATTACAGTTGAAGGTTTTTATAAGCAGTATAACAATGTAGCTGTATCTGCAAGAGATGGCATTTCGTTAGCCAACCTTGGAACCGATTTTACAGCGTTGGGTAACGAAGCAGTAAATACAAACGGAAAAGGTAAAGCTTATGGCATTGAGTTTTTTGCACAAAAAAAATTAACCAACAAATTCTTTGGTATTTTGTCTTATACTTTTTACCGCAGTTTGTATAGTGGTACAGATAAAAAAATGGTTGCAAGTACATGGGATAATAAACACCTGTTATCAGTTACCTGGGGTTATAAGTTTGAAAGAAACTGGGAGCTTGGTTTAAAGTTTCGTTACCAGGGTGGTGCACCTTTTACTCCATTTGATGAATATGCATCAAGATTAAATTATTTATCGCAGGGAAAAGGAACACTGGATTATAGCAGGCTAAATACACAACGTTTAGGTGGCTTTAATAGCAGTGATGTAAGAATAGATAAAAAGATTAACCTGGAAAAAGTAACCATTGATTTGTTTTTAGATGTTACCAACTGGTATGTTGCAAAAAATCCTGTAATACCCGAATATACCTGGACGAGAACAGCAGATAACAAGGGCTTTAAAACAACTGATGGTGCTGCTATCAGAGCAGATGGAAGTAATGCTATACCAACCAGGGTAAAGAATGATGACCCAAGTGTGATTCCTACTATTGGTGTGATTATTGAATTTTAATCCAAAAGGAATAAAAAAATAACTTACATGTCAAACTTCGGAATAAAAAGAAACGATTTAAAATGGACAAGGCTTAATCTTAATAAAGATAGCCTACTCGGAAAAAAAATAGCCGTAATTGGTGGCACTAACGGAGTTGGAAGGGCAATTGCATTGGAATTTATTTCTAAAGGTGCAGAAGTAGTTGTTGTTGGACGAACATTTCGTGACCAAGGTATTCCACGACTTAGTTTTATCCAAGCGGATTTATCAGAAGTGAAAAGAGTGCAACTTCTAGCAAAAGAATTACCTGCCGAAACTCTTGACATACTGATAATGACACAAGGAATTTTTGCAGGCAAACAACGCAAAACAAATTCAGCCGGAATTGAATTAGATATGGCCACCAGTTATTTGAGCCGTTTTATTATACTTCGTGAAATGGCAGACCGTATTGGAAAGAACCGGATTAATAGCACCACAAAGCCAAGGATTTTTGTGTGGGGATTTCCGGGTGGGAAAAGAAAAGCTACTTTAGACGATTTTAATTCCGAAAAAAATTATCGTTGGACGCTCGCTCATAGCAATACGGTAATTGGCAATGAATCTCTTGTAATTGATAGTGCCGAACGTTTCCCTTCGGTGAATTTTTATGGCATGAACCCAGGTATAATCAATTCAAATATCATGTCGGGTGTTTTAGGAGACAAATCCGTTTTGTTGAAAATACAACAGACGATTATGGGCATACTTTTCCAAAGTGCAAAACAATATGCAAGAATAATAGCGCCGCTATTGGTATCACCAGATATTGAGCAATATTCAGGAATTATGTTTGGAAGACACGGCGACCCGATTTTCTCTAACCCGGTACTTTTAGACAAATCATATGTAAGGCAAGTAACTGAAGAATCAGAGAAATTAATAAAGAACGTATAGCGATAAATGTGCTAAGAGCAATACGAACTCCTACAAAATTATTCAGCAGGGCAGGAGGATAGAAAACAATCGGCTCCAGTTTGGGGCTCCACCCGGCAATAAATCCCATTCCTGCAGCAGCACCCGAACGTTGTGCATCATACGGAAAGCTTTTCATTGTTAAAATCAATCGATGAAATTAGAATACAAATGTCTAATCTTAAATTAAGACTTAGCCTTCTATTAGGTTGGGATGGTAGATTTTTCTTAACGACAACTGGATTTATATAATATTAAAGGATTGATTTCTGATATCACATTTTTTGTTTTACTTGCGTGAGATAATATCAGCATACCTATAAACGAACATCATATAAATTCAATAACAAACCATATTACAACTATAAAAATTAAAACCAAATGAGAAAAATAATTTCATTTATGCACATATCGCTTGACGGTTTTGTGGCAGGCCCCAACGGAGAAATGGACTGGATTAAAGTGGACGACGAAATTTTTGATTACGGCGCTACGCGGATTACCGAAGGCGACACGGCATTATATGGCCGGGTAACTTATGAGATGATGGAAGGTTATTGGCCTACCGCTGCAGACAGTCCGACAGCAAGCAAGCACGACATTGAACATTCAAAGTGGTATGCAAAAGTTCACAAACTTGTGTTATCAAAAACAATGAAAGGAGAGGGTGTGACCAACACAACAATTATCAGCGACAATCTTTTGGAGAGCCTAAATGAAATAAAACAACAGCCAGGTAGCGACATCCTGCTGTTTGGCAGCCCGACAGCAACACATTTATTGATGCAAATGAACTTGATTGACGGCTACTGGGTATTTGTAAATCCCATTATTCTTGGGCAAGGCATCCCGTTGTTTACAAACGTCAAAGACAAAATAAAACTAACACTATTGACTACCCGGCAATTTACCTGCGGGGTAACTGAACTGAATTACATAGTGGACAGGCAATAGCAGTACTGTAAACATATGTTCAATCGCAATTAAATATTAAGTCATCAGTCAATTGATAAAACACAAACATGAACAATTCCGGCACGCAGGATGAACGTTTTGCAAAAATGTCATTTGCAACTGTTTATCCATTGTACCTGGCAAAAGTGGAAAAGAAAGGAAGAACGGAAGAAGAATTATACCAGGTGATACAGTGGTTGACAGGGTTGAATAAAAAGAAGGTCCAGGCGCTTATAAAGGAAAAGGCAACTTTCGAAACGCTTTTTCAATGTGCTTCACTCAATCCCAATGCGAAATTAATCACCGGGGTAATTTGTGGTTACCGTGTGGAAGAAATCGACAATCCTTTAACACAGCAGGTTCGGTATTTAGACAAACTGGTAGATGAGTTGGCAAAAGGGAGGAAGATGGAAAAGATTTTGCGGAGTTAATGAATGTAACAAATTATAGGGCTATTAAAAGACTGCTGAGCAGATGAACCATAATGATCAATTTATCCGGGGCTGAGAACCAAATTCACTGTGTTACGAATTTTAAAGACCTTGTTGCTACACCCTTTCATGGAGACATGAATGCGATTTACTGGACCCGTAAATTGACAGGAGATTTTTCTGAGATTGTAAAAAAGGTTGAGTTAGATGAAAATATAGTTATTCTTGAACCAGCCGAACTCCGGGAACTTGAGTTGAGTGAACAGGGGCAACTTGCACGTGACATTCTGTTAAATGACCTGGAACTGTTGAAAGCACATGGCGCTTCGCCAATTCTTAACGTTATAAAATACTATGAAAGGGATGATGACTACCCGTTTTTTCCAACGGATGTTTATTCATTTCATGTAGATCGTTCTCCTGTACCAACCGATACTTTTTTATGCACTTACTACGGCGAGCCGAGTGAGCTATTGCCCAATTTACAAGGCCGACAGAAAGTGCTTATTCCGGCAATACGGGCTGAACTCAAAAAGCTGTATCATGGAGCTGAGGAAGGTTTTGAATCCTTCTTAAGTGAACATTTCTTTGATCTGCACTACCAGGCAAAACCGAATGCACATCCCATAAGCTTAGGTCTTGGTAACTTATGGAGGTTGGCGGTTGATCATCCAGGAAGCCAGGTTCCTCCTTGTCTTCACCGTGCGCCAAAGGAAAAAGATGGGCAGCCCAGGTTGCTGCTGATCTGTTGAACACAATCCTTAATAGCATTAGAAAGATCAAAATCGAGTAAGTATCCATTCAAACAAAAACGGATTGTGATGATTGATATAAAGGAGTAGATTTTTAATATCACCTTTTTTGTTTTACTTGCGTATAACAACATCAATATACGCATTGCCTGCAATAGCAAAACGACCACCATCTATGAGTTATGACCTTTACTTTTACAAAAGCAAAAAAGCCACTTTATCAGAGCAAGATATCAGTAATTATTTGACTGAAAATTTGGCAAGCCCAAACGAGCAAAATAATCAATGGTGGTTTGACAATGAAGATACCGGGACATATTTTTGTTTTGAAACTACTGACGAAAACGAATTTGAAAATTATAATGAAGTGTTTAATTGTTTTACAGAGTTTGACAGTGTTCAATTTATGTTCAATTTAAACTTTGTGAGACCGGATTTTTTTGGAAGGGAAGCCTTTATGTTTGTTGAACGATTTATCGCAGACTTGGATCTCTATGTTCTAAATCCACAATCGGGAGGCAATACAGAAACGCCTTACAAACCTAAAAAAGGGGACCTGTATGAGAATTGGGCCCTCGCTAACCATTCCGCAGCAAAAGAAAGGTTTGACAATGAAAGCTGCTTTTATCCTATGGACCAAACAAATAGGATTTGGCAGCACAATTTTAATCGACTCGGACTGCAAGCTAAACATGATGAAGTCTATTATGTGCCAAGAATTTATTTGATGGAAGAATACAAAACTAAAAAAATATTAACACAGACTTCCTGGGTAAAACATTATGCTTACATCATTCCAAAAGTAGACTATATTTTGATCGTAAGGCATAAAAAAAGTCTTATTAAAACGGAAGAAACTGAAAATGGTTTTATTTCTTACAAAACATTCATTGAAACTTTTGGGGATTATTTTGACGATTTGGATTTGACAGATTACAAGATCATTCGACCTGAAAATACAGACAAAGTAAGTAAGCTTTTTAATAGCATAAAATTTGAGAAAAAAACTGACAAGTTGGGGCTTAGAATTCCTTGGGAAACTGTATTTAATTCAAGATCCTAAAGACAATATACACGCACACAACGTAAGCCATCGTCTAAACCATCTCTTGCTTTCTAAATTTCACCCAATTTTGTGGCAGTAACTCATGGAGATTTGATGAGTTGTAAAGGTGCATTCGTTCCAGTATATCTTTGAGCCATTCATATGGGTTGATTTTAT
>JBBQEA010000246.1:0-7305 GCA_038320245.1 Chitinophagales bacterium
GTGTAGATTATAATTTTCAAGATAAATATTTATTGAGTGGTACTGTTAGACGGGATGGATCTTCAGTATTTTCAGAAGATAACCGTTACGGTGTTTTCCCTTCAGTTTCTGCTGCCTGGAGAATTAGTAAAGAATCTTTTATGAAAGGTGTAACCTGGTTAGATGATTTAAAGTTTCGTGGCGGATGGGGTAAACTCGGTTCTTTAAGTAATATAAATCCAACCAATGCCTATAGTTTATTTAATCAATCTGCAGCCAATTCTTATTACGATATTAGTGGAAGTAATAATAGTTCAGCACTTGGTATCTACGCCAGCCAGATTGGAAATACAAAAACTACCTGGGAAGAAGATATTATAACCAACGTAGGTTTTGATGCATCCTTTTTTAAGAAATTTGACCTTTCTGTAGAATGGTATAAAAAATCAATTAACGGCCTCCTGTTCCGACCATTGTCGGATATTACTGTTGTTGGTGGCGCTTCCCCGGCATTTATAAATGCTGGTAATATCGAGAATACTGGTATTGATGCATCAATCGGCTACCATGGTACCGCCCTCAACAGGGAATTGAAATTTGATGTATCAGCTAATTTTACTACTTATAGTAACAAAGTAACAGCACTGCCCCCTGGCATTAAATATTATGATAGATTTAGCGGCGGCTCCACCCGTATTGGTGCATTCTCCCGTTTACAGCCAGGCGAGGCATTGGGCGCATTTTTTGGATATGAGCAAGTTGGATTGTTTAAAGATGCTGCTGACGTAAGTAAATCAGCAACCCAACCAGATGCAGCTCCCGGCCGACTTAAATTTAGAGATGTAAACAAAGATGGTAAAATTGATATTGATGATCGTACATTTTTTGGAAACCCAAATCCTAAATTTACCACAGGGTTAAACCTTTCAGCAAATTATAGAGGATTTGATTTTTCTACTTTCTTTTACGCTTCTGTTGGTAATGATGTTATTAATTATGTTCGTTTCTGGTCAGATTTTCCACAGGTATGGGATGGTGCAATCAGTAAGGATGCTGTATATAATTCCTGGACACCAACTAATACAAATGCTAAAGTTCCAAGACTTGAACGTTCAGCTAACTTCAGTACTACCAATAACTTTAGTTCCTATTATATGGAAGATGGGTCTTTCCTCAGGTGTAAATCTATGTTACTTGGCTATACCGTACCAACCAAAGACATAAAGCGTTTTGGAATTGAAAAATTAAGGTTCTATTTCCAGGCAACCAATCTCTTTACCATCACAAAATACACTGGTTTGGATCCTGAATTATCAGGCTCTAACCTGGGTGATAATACCAATTTTGGAATTGATTTTGGTAACTATCCATCCAACCAAAAAGGATATAATATTGGAGTAAATCTTACTTTCTAACATCGAAATATTACGAAAATGAAAAAAATAAAATATAAAATAGCAACGCCGTTTATTCTGTTATTACTGGTATTGGGATATGCCTGTAAAAAAAGCTTTTTAGATAAGCAGCCACAGGGCGCATTAAACGTTTCTGTACTTGCCAATAAAACTGGTGTGGATGGTTTGCTTATTGGCGCCTATCATATGGTTAGCGGGCAAGGCGGTGCTGCCGGTACTAACTGGGGAGCTGCTGCATCCAATTGGGTTTATGGCAGCGTTTGTGCCGATGATTCTTACAAGGGCTCTATCCCTCCCGATCAGTCAAGCGAAGGAATTGGTACCCTGGCTACTTACACCACTACTTCTAACAATGGTTATATAAACCAGAAATGGCTGGCCATGTATGATGGGGTTCAAAGAGCAAACGATGTGCTTCGTGTATTACCGCTTGCCAAGGATATCTCTGCAGAAGATGCCAAAGTAATTGCTGCCGAGGCAAGGTTTTTAAGAGGGCATTTTCACTTTGAACTTAAAAAGATATTCAATAACATCGTTTATGCTGATGAAACAACAACAGAAACCTCAAATGTAGATGCATCAGGCACCTTTGTTGATTACTGGCCTAAAATTGAAGCAGATTTCCAGGCAGCTATTGACGGACTACCGGAAACCCAGCCACAGGCAGGACGGGCTAATAAATCCGCAGCCAAAGCATACCTGGCAAAAGTCTATATGTACAAAAAAGATTTTGCTAAAGCCAAACCAATCCTCGATGGTATAATTGGAAGTTATTTAACAAGTGGTGTTGCTGCCGGCAAAACATCCAAAGGTCAAAACTATGGGTTGGTAAATTATCAAAGTAATTTTAACGGCCCACAGGATAATGGTCCGGAATCAGTATGGGCTTACCAGGCTTCTGTAAATGATGGATCTGGCACCAATGGCAACTATGGCGACAACCTTGGATTTCCTAATGGTTCGGGGCCTGGAGGTTGCTGTGGTTTTAACAACCCTTCTCTTAACCTGGCAAATGCTTACAAAACTGATGCTGGTGGATTACCCTTACTTGATAATTTCAATAGCGGAAACCAGGTGAATGATCCAACTAACCCGTACACGGGAAATATTGACCCAAGAATTGATGTAGTAATGGGCAGACCAGGTATTCCTTATTATGACTGGGGTATTGTTCCAAAAGGCGACTGGATTCGTAGCCCGGCGGATAATGGCTATTTCAGTCCTAAGAAATTTGTGTACGCTAAGAGCCAGGTAGGAACTGTTTCTTCTACTGAAACAAGTTTTTGGGGACCAACACAAATGTCTGCAATCAATGTAAATTTTATAAGATTTGCTGAAGTATTGTTGTGGGCTGCTGAATGTGAAACTGAAATTGGATCTCTTGCTACGGCTGTAAAATATGTAAATGCCGTAAGAAACCGTGCTGCTGAACCAACTGGATGGGTGTATAAAAATAGTGCTTATGATGGCGGATCTGGTAAATATACCACCCAAACAACTGCTGCAGATAATTATAAAGTAGGCTTGTATGCTGATGGTGCTTTTGCTACCAAAGAGTTTGCGAGGAAAGCTGTTTTATTTGAGGAAAGACTGGAATTGGCAATGGAAGGACAGCGCTTTTTTACCCTTCGTCGTTTTGATGATGTAACGCCAGGATTAATGGCAAAAACATTAAATGACTACATTACAGTAGAAAAAACAAGGCCTTCTTATTTTATACAAAATCCAGGTGTTGTTTTTACGGATAAGTACAGATGGTATCCTATTCCACAAGCACAAATTGATGTAAAAAACGCTACAGGCACAGTATTTTTAAAACAAAATACCGGGTTCTAAATTTAATTATTTTTAGTTTTTTGATAAGGAAAAAGGGTAGAACTTATAATTCTACCCTTTTTCTTTTTAAAATTGCATTCATGAAACTCACTGCCTATCCTATAATTATTTTCAGCTGCCTTTTCCTCTTTGCTTGTAAAAAAAGCACCTTATTGGAGTCTATCCCATCTAATAATTCTAACATCTTATTTAATAATAAAATAATTGAAAACGATTCAATTAACGAATTGGACATTGAGAACGTATATAATGGCGGCGGTGTTGGTATTGGCGATTTTAATAATGATGGTCTGCAGGATATTTATTTTACAGGTAACCTGGTTCCCTGCAAATTGTACTTGAACAAAGCCGATTTTAAATTTCAGGATGTTACAAATGAAGCCAACGTAGCAGGGGAGGGAAGATGGTGTAGGGGAGTGGCGGTTGTTGATATCAATAATGATGGCTGGCAGGATATTTATGTTTGTGCTACCTTAAAGAAAAATGCTAAAGACCGGAGAAACCTGTTGTATGTAAACCAGGGTCTCGATAAAAATAATATTCCTTACTTTAAAGAAATGGCAGCAGTATATGGATTAGATGATAGTTCACAATCAACACATGCTGCGTTTTTTGATTTCGATAATGATGGAGATCTTGATGTTTATGTTGTAGAAAATGAAATTAATAAAAATGCATTCCCTGATAATTTTCATGCAGTGATAAAAGATGGATCAAACCCAAGCACAGGGAAATTATTTCGCAATGACTGGGATACAACATTAAAGCATCCTGTTTTTACGGATGTATCAAAACAAGCCGGTATTCAAACAGAAGGTTACGGTCATTCCGTAAATATATTTGATATCAACAATGATGGCTGGAAGGATATTTATGTTACCAACGATTTTATCAGCAACGATCTGCTATGGATCAATAACCATGATGGTACTTTTTCTGAACAGCTTTCTGTTTATTTTAAGCATACATCTGCCAATGCAATGGGCAATGATGTAGCAGATATTAATAATGACGGGCTACCAGATGTATTTACATTGGATATGAACCCCGAGGATAATTACAGAAAAAAAATGATGATGAATCCAAATGGGTATCAGAAATATTTAAACAGTGATTTGTTTGGATACAACTATCAGTATGTACGAAACACCTTACAATTAAACCAAGGTCCAAGAGTTGGACAAAATGACTCAATCGGGCCGCCTGTATTTAGTGAAATAAGTTTTTTTGCGGGCATTGCAGAAACAGACTGGAGCTGGACTCCGCTGATGGAAGATCTGGATAATGATGGATTTCGGGATATACTGGTTACAAACGGTTTTCCCAAAGATATATCAGATCATGACTTCAGCACTTTTAGAAGCGAAGCTTACCAGATAGCTTCCAAACAAACATTGCTGGCACAAATCCCTGAAGTAAAATTGCACAATTACGTATTTAAAAATAATGGCAATTTAACCTTCTCGGATTTATCTGAAAAATGGGGAATGTCTGCGCCAACATTTTCAAATGGAGCAGCCTATGCAGATCTGGATAATGATGGGGATATGGACCTTATAATAAACAACATCAATGAGGAAGCTTCTCTTTATAGAAATAATCTACGGGAACAAAACAAAGACAGCAGTCATTATATTCAATTTCAATTAACTGGTGCAGGTAGTAATAAAAATGGCTTGGGTGCAAATGTTGAAGTACATTATGATCATGGCAAAAAACAGGTTTGGGAAAATAGCCCTTATCGTGGTTATCTCTCTACCATGCAAAATATAGCACATTTCGGTTTAGGTAAAATTCAATTGGTTGATTCTGTAATTGTGAAATGGCCCAATGGAAAAATGCAATTGTTGCAGCATATAAAAGCCGATCAGTTGCTAAAAGTGAATATTGCCAATGCATTAAATGATTACAGCATTAACCAGGATGTATATGCTGTAAAAAGTTTATTCAGGGAAGTAACAGATTCTGTAGATATTCATTTTACCCAACAAGAAAAAGACTATGTAGATTTTAATATTCAAAAATTACTACCACATAAATTTTCTGAATATGGGCCAGGACTGTCAGTAGGAGATGTGGATGGAAATGGATTGGAGGATATTGTTTGCAGCGGGTCCTGGTCGTATAGCGGTAAGGAATTTCTGCAACAGCCAAACGGCCAATTTATAGAAAAGGATTTGTTGCCTGGGGCAAATGAAAAAAATAAGAAATGGGAAGAACTTGGAATGTTATTGTTTGATGCTGATGGAGATGGTGATTTGGATTTATTCTCCTCTGCAGGCGGCAACGAAAGTGAAAGAAATACGGATGCATACCAGGATAAATTTTATGTGAATGATGGCAAAGGGAATTTCATATTGGATTCAACCGCATTACCTCTAAATCTTACCAGTAAATTTTGTGTAAGAGCCATTGATTATGATAAGGATGGAGACCTTGATCTTTTTATTGCTGGAAGAGTAGATCCATGGAATTATCCTAAGCCTGTATCCAGTTATATTTATCGCAATGATTGCAACAATGGGCATATAAAGTTTACCGATGTAACCAAACAGGTGGCAAAAGATTTGATTAATATTGGCCTTGTATGTGATGCCATCTTTACAGATTTTGATAACGATGGCTGGCCGGATATTATTTTGGCAGGAGAATGGATGCCGCTCACATTTTTAAAAAATGAAAATGGAATATTTAAAAATATTTCAGCTGCTACAGGAATCAGTAATCAAATTGGCTGGTGGAATAGTATTGCTGCCGGCGATTTTGATAACGATGGTGATATTGATTATATAGCAGGCAACCTTGGCCTGAATTCTTTTTATAAAGCATCCGTTCAATATCCTGTTTCTATCTATGCCAAAGATTTTGATAACAACGGAAGCTATGATGCATTTCCATCCATATTTCTGTCTGCAAGCCAGCAAGATCGACAAAAGAAGGAATTTCCTGTACAAACAAGAGACGATATTGTAAAGCAGATGATTGGCATGCGGTCAAAATTTCAGAATTATAAATCGTTTGCTACTGCAACTATAGACCAGGTTTTTACGCCTGAACAATTAAAAGATGCACTCATTTTAAAAGCAAATAACTTTAACTCCTGCTTTATTAGAAATGATGGAAAAGGCAGGTTTACATTAACGCCATTGCCTGTTGCCGCACAACTTTCCATTATTAATGGTATCACGGTAGATGACTTTGATGGCGATGGTAATCTGGATGTAGCAATTAATGGAAATGATTACGGAACAGAAGTTACAGTTGGCCGTTATGATGCTTTTAATGGCTTGCTGATGAAAGGTGATGGTAAAGGGGATTTTGCCGCACAATCAATTCTTGAAAGTGGCATATTTATTCCCGGCAATGGAAAAGCGTTGGTAAAACTTAGAAGCGCAAAAGGGAACTATTTGCTTGCAGCAGGACAGAACCGTGGACCATTAAAGATTTTTGAACTTAAAAGGCCTGTTAAATTTATTGCTTTAAAGCCGGATGATATTAGTGCAGAAATAAAATATAAAAATGGCAAAATTCAGAAGAGAGAATTTTATTTTGGCTCATCATTTCTTTCTCAGTCTGGAAGATTTATAAATGTAGATACTGCAATCAAAGCATTAAAAATAACGAATAGTAAAGGCGAAGAAAGGCAGGTAAATACGGCACCGGAATAGTAACTTTTATAATAAAATTTAATAAAATGCGAATCATAATTTCTGCGACTATAATATGTATTATTTTCTTACAGGCTTGCAATAGCAGCGTTAACAGTTACGAAAATAACCTTGGTGTAAAGCCAAGTTCTCTTGCAACAATTGATACGCCTAATTACACCAGTATTAAATGGGAAGATACCGTTAAAAACTTTGGGACCGTCAACGAAGGGGCACCGTTGAAACTAGATTTTAAATTTAAAAATACCGGAAATACAATTTTGTATATTTTAGAAACGCTTCCCAGTTGCGGTTGTATAGTAACTAATTATCCTGCCAGCCCTATCCTGCCGGGGGAAGAGGGGATTGTAACCGCCACAGTAAATACATTCGGGCAATCAGGCAGTTTACGAAAGAATATTTTGGTG
>JBBQEA010000247.1:0-7138 GCA_038320245.1 Chitinophagales bacterium
TATGTGCAGGCGGAATAAATGCAGCCACTGCCCAGCCTTTTTCGCAAAGCCGCATGTTGCCGGTTTCCACATCAATGCCAATACCTCGTCTGCCGGGCAACTCGTAGAGGTTGCCACCTTCCGGCAAATCAATCCATTCATCCGATGGTATGGGCATAGCATCCCAGCCACTGCGGCCAGTTACATACAGCGAAGTGTCTTCAAAAATATTGCCGGCACCATCGGAATAGAGAATATATGGAGTCATTTTGATTGATAGTTATTAGTTGATAATTGATAATTGATAATTGAAATTTTCAGTCGGCAAATGTCGGATTTAATATTGAGTATCTATTGGACCATCTAACCTGCTAAACATCTAAACTCCTAAACCTCTAAACTGCTAAACACTAAACTTTTCACCAAACTTCAACCAGCTTAAACAATATTCAACAATATTCACCAACCTTCAACCACTTTCAACCAGTTTAAACAATCTTAAACAACATTCACCCATCTTCAACAACCTTCAACCTCCTTCAACCATCTTCAGCTTTTTTACCAAACGCTCCAGGTAATGTTCTTGAATATTAAACAAGGCCTTCAGTTCGTTCAGCTTTTCCTGTATCATTTCAGGCTGCTTGTTAATTGAGTCGCTTTTGGTGCCTACAATGAGTACATTTTTAGGCGTATGTTCGGTGGATATAAATTCAAACACTTTTGTTCTATAGCCATGCATCTCCAATATCATTGCCCTAATGCTGTCGGTAACAATCTCAGCCTGCCGCTCCAGCAAAATACCATGTTGGGTGATGCTTGTCAGGGCATTGGAAGGCTTCATCTGACGGCGTATTTGTTTGTGGCAGCAGGGGGCGCAAACAATCACTTTTGCATTGGCCTGTATGCCTTTGTAAATCGCATCATCGGTAGCTGTATCACAAGCGTGGAGAGCAATCAGCATGTCAATATCGCCTAATTTTGCATCGGCAATGCTACCCATTTCAAACTGCAGGTTTTTAAAACCAGCTTCAGTTGCAATAGCATTACATTGCTCCACCAATCCGTCTCTTAACTCAATTCCTTTCACCATTGCCGGGGCAGGCAGTTTGTGTTGCAGATAGTCATACAAGGCAAAAGTAAGGTAGCCTTTCCCGCTTCCCATATCAACAATAGTGGGCGTGTGATCAAATGCAATATCCTTTATAATGCCGTCGATTATTTCAATGTAATGATTGATTTGCCGGTATTTATCCTGCTTGTCTTTTTTTATTTCGCCTGCCGCCGTGGTGATGCCCAATGCATGCAAGTAAACATTGTTGGCTGGTTGTATGTTGCGATGTTTCTGTTTGTCGTGGCTTTGCAGAGTGACTTTTGAAGATAAAGAGGCAGGCTTAGTAACCATTTTTACAACTCCTTTTTCATTGGTCGAAAAGTAATAATCAGCGTCGGTTGTAAATACATCAGCATTAAAAAAATCTTGCTCTAATAAGCTGGACATTAATTGTAAGCCTTCTGATATCGCATAATTTTTTGTAATTTCATTGGTAGGGTAGCGGTAAACAAAACACAATTTGTTGTCATCTTTTAAGGCAACCAATTTTATGGCTATGTTTTTTAATTCAGCAGTTTTATTTCTTTTATTTCCTATTACCATTTTTATAAATGATTGCCGGGAGATGGCTGATTGAATTTGCTGAATAAATGATGGTATGGTAGCTGACATGAATTGCCTGATTTTTGATTTTAATTTCACTATTTTAAAATACAGAAGGGTCACAATCTACAACTAGCTGCAAGTTGTGCCATAGATAGATTCACTTCCTGCAAATAAATGCAGCATTGATTTTTTTTACACTGCAAAAGTAAATGAATATGATCTTGAAGTTGCTGCTTTTTGGAGTTTCATTTAATGGCAGTAGCACCAATAAATCGTAGAGCGAACTGTTTTAAAATTTAAAGTGAATCAGCAGTTTTGGATTTTATTGCTAAAATTTCATCTTTTTTCTTTTCCCATCCACTAAAATGAGTAAATCTACGTTAAAGGATTACGAACCTATAAATCCAGTATCTTTTAAGTGAAAAGTATATCTATTATCTGGCGGGCATTCATTGCAATAATTGTATTCAATTTCGTTGGTCAAAATGCCATGGGATTTGATAGTACTGCTATTGTGCACAAGGGTATTGCAGATTTACGATTGCAAAAAAGTTGGGAAAAGCCACTTGCCTTAAAAGGTAACTGGGCTTTTGCCTGGAAAAAATTGCTCAGCCCCAGTGAGGCAAAAAATTTTAACACCTATACAGAATTCCCAAAACTCTGGAATAATAATGTGGTAGATGGCACAGCGCTTACAGCACAAGGTTTTGCCACTTATGGTCTTACTATCCTGCTACCGCCAAATCACAGTCCATTGGCGCTGTTTCTGCCGGATGTTTATTCGTCCTACAAATTTTTTGTGAATGGTAACCTGCTTGCAGCAAATGGCAAAACCGACAGTATCCCCCAAAATTATAAACCCCATTGGGAACCCAAATTCGTTTTAATACCAACTAATACCGATACCCTGCAACTAATATTTCAGGTAGCTAATTTTTCTCATTCTAAAGGTGGCCCCAATTTGAATATTCAAATTGGAGATAGTGAATACCTTTTGCTGGAAAAGAAACGAAATATTGCTCTTGATTTTTTATTGGCCGGTTGCCTGTTTATGGGTGGACTCTTTTTCTTTGGATTGTACAGGTTTGGTTCCAGAGACAAGGCCACGTTGTACTTCTCACTTTTTTGTATGCTGTATAGTTACAGGATGATAGGAAGTTCGTTGTATTCCCTTCATGCTATCTTGCCCAATTTAAACTGGGAATTAACCACAAGGCTTGAATACATTACCCTTTTTGGAAGTATTTTTTTATTCATTCAATATGTAAGGAATCTTTATCCGGAAGATTTTTATAAACCATTGTTAAAAGTGCTGTCGGTTATTTGTTTGTCACTGGCTGTTTTAACACTTGTTACACCTGCAACAATATTTACACAAACCATTAATCCGTTTTTGTTGCTGATGTTCTTCTGTATTGGATATTTTCTGTATGTTTTTATCAAAGCCTATCTTAAAAAAAGAATTGCTGCACAATATGCGTTATTAAGTATCGCTATTTTAATGGTTGTTCAATTAATTATTAATCTTGAATATTTTGGTGTCATCATTCCATCAAGATTGGTATTATTCGCAGGCTATGTATCTTTCTTCTTTCTGCAATCGCTCATATTATCTTTCCGATTTGCGTACGCCTTGCAGATGACCCGCAAACAGGCAGAAGAGGGGTTGTTGGCTAAAAGTGAATTTCTATCAACCATGAGCCATGAGATTAGAACACCATTGAATTCTGTAATTGGTATGAGCAACCTGTTGTTGCGAAACCGTCCAAGAGAAGATCAACGGGAACAATTGGACGTATTGCAGTTTTCAGCACAAAATTTATTGTCGATTGTAAATGATATTTTAGACTATAATAAAATTGAAGCTGGCAAAATTCAATTGGAAAACATTGATATGGATCTTGTAGCAATATTAAAAAATATTGTTACCGGAGCTGCAAATATTGCTGATGAAAAGGGGGTTGGAGTAAGACTTGAGGTAGACCATAATTTTAATTACATGGTTAAAGGCGATCCTACAAGATTTGCCCAGGTAATTAACAACCTCGTTGGCAATGCCATTAAATTTACAAAGGAAGGAGAGGTATTGGTGGAGTTACAATTAAAGCAAAACTCAGGCAATAAAGTAACCCTGTTATTCACCATAAAAGATACGGGTATTGGAATTGCCAAAGAAAACCAGCACCTCATTTTTGACCGGTTTACCCAGGCGGACTCATCCACTTCCAGAAGTTATGGCGGCACAGGATTGGGGCTTGCTATTTGTAAAAAAATACTGGTAATGCAAGGTAGCCAACTGATGCTGCAAAGTGAAATCGGCAAAGGCTCTTGCTTTTATTTTACCCAAACTTTTGAGATATCTGATAAGCCGGTTATAAAAAATAACCTCTATGAAAAGGTATCAGCCCTGTTGGATAAACCCTTAAGCGATGTAAATATATTATTGGTAGAAGATAACCAGATTAATGTACTGGTTGCTAAAACATTTTTAGAGGGTTGGGGCGCCAACATTGATGTAGCTGAAAACGGACAGGAAGCGATTGAACTGCTGGACCTGAACCGGCATCAACTGGTATTGATGGATTTACACATGCCGGTGATGGATGGTTTTACCGCAATTAAAAAAATAAGGGAAGATGGGATAACAATTCCAATCATTGCACTTACTGCAAGCCTGCCTGCCGAAATAGAATCGTTGGTTAAAGGCCTTTCCATCAATGATTTTGTGCTTAAACCTTTTGTGCCGGAGGAGTTATATAAAAAGGTGTTTTTCTATACTGTCGCTTTCAAAAAAGATTTGAATCTTGTGCATTGATAATGGCTGAGTAATTATATAATGTTGAAATAATTCTATCAACTTTGTTTAGAGGGTTTAGTTTGTTTAGAAGTTTAGGTGCCAGCCCGCAAAAAAAGGTTTTTCCAGGTAACCACATTATTTTATTTTTCCCTTTATTTCCTGCAATTTTAACAAGGCTTCCACTGGTGTAAGCCGGTTAATATCTACCGCATTCAACAAGGTTCTTATTTCTTCAAACGTAGCAGAGTGGGCATCAAAAATACTTAGTTGAACTGTTGGGGCAGCAATCTTTTTCATGGTTTCATCCATCGTTGAAGCCTGTCCTTCGTGGGTGCTGTTGCGGCTTTCTTCCAGTTGCAATAATATTTCATTTGCCCTGTCAATCAGGCTGGGCGGCATTCCCGCCATGCGGGCCACATGTATACCAAAACTGTGCACACTGCCACCGGGTGCCAGCTTGCGTAAAAAGATTATTTTATTACCTACTTCCTTATTGGTAACATGATAATTTTTTACACGGGGTAATTTATTTTCCAGCTCATTCAATTCGTGGTAATGGGTAGCAAACAATGTTTTGGGCTGTGCATAGCTGTTATGCAGGTGTTCCACAATGCTCCAGGCAATGCTGATACCATCGTAGGTAGAAGTGCCCCTGCCAATTTCATCCAGCAATACAAGGCTGCGGGGTGTAATGTTGTTGATGATGCTGGCCGTTTCATTCATCTCAACCATAAAAGTACTTTCTCCGCCACTCAGGTTATCGCTTGCGCCAACTCTTGTAAATATTTTATCTGTTAGTGGAATTTTTGCATCACTCGCCGGAACAAAACTGCCGATATGTGCCATCAACGTAATCAACGCCGTTTGTCGCAGAATGGCACTTTTACCACTCATGTTGGGCCCGGTTAAAATGATGATTTCCTGTTCTGTAGGGTCCAGCAGAATGTCATTGGTAATATAAGTTTCGCCTGCCGGCAAATTGCGTTCTATCACGGGATGCCGGCTGTCTTTTATGTCAAGAATATTGTTATCCTGCAACAACGGTTTTTTGTATTTGTATTGCAGCGCATTGCCTGCAAAACAGGTAACACAATCCAGTATCGCCATCACCTGACCGTTCACCTGCATAGGAGCGATATAATCCTGCAATTCGTTCAGCAGTTTTTCAAAAAGCGTTAATTCAATTTGTAAAATTTTATCCTCGGCACCAACAATGGTTTCTTCATATTCTTTCAACTCAGGTGTAATGTATCGTTCAGCGCTGGTAAGGGTTTGCTTGCGTATCCAGTTGGCAGGTACTTTATCTTTATGCAGGTTGGTTACTTCCAAATAATAACCAAATACGTTATTAAAACCAATCTTCAGCGATGAAATTCCGGTAGCCAATGTTTCCTTTTGCTGCAGCTCTACCAGGTAATCTTTTCCGCCGCTTGAAATTTTTCTAAGGGCATCTAAATTGGCATCAATACCTGCAGCAATCACCCCTCCTTTGCTCGCCGCCACAGGTGGATTTTCACTTATCTCCTTACTAATCTTTTCCACCATGTATTTGCATGGATTCAATGCATCACCCAATCTTTTTAAATAATCATTACCAACAGTTTCGCATAATTTTTTTATAGCTTCCACTTGTTGCAAGCCCTTGGCAATTTGCAAAACTTCCCTCGGATTCACTTTTTTCAGCGGCACTTTACTCACCAGTCTTTCTATATCGCCAGCCTGCTTAATATGCTGTATAATCTTATTGCGGATGTCTGTTTCTTTAATGAAATATTCAACCGTATTCAGCCGTTCATTTATTTTACCAATGTCGTTCAATGGCATTACCAGCCAGCGTTTCAGCATACGAGCTCCCATTGGGCTGGAGGTGTTGTCCAGCACTTTCAGCAAGCTGTTGCCGCCATCTGCACCACCCAATAGTTCAAGGTTTCGGATGGTAAAACGATCCATCCACAAATGCTCCTCTTTGTCAATTCTTTGTATGGTGCTTATGTGCCCGAGGTTGGGATGTTCGGTATCTTTTAAATAATGCAAAATTGCACCGGCCGCAACAATGCCTGCCGATAAATTTTCAATACCAAATCCTTTAAGACTATGCGTACCAAAATGTTTTAACAAACTTTCAGTTGAATAGGCCTCTGCAAAAATCCATTCCTCTAATGCGTAGGTAAAAAATTTGGTGCCAAAATATTCCTTGAAATGTTTTTGCTGTTGCCGCTGAAAAATTACTTCTGCAGGTTGCAGACTCTGCAGTAATTTATCTGCATATTCCCGGTCTCCTTCGGCTACAAAAAACTCGCCGGTACTAATATCTAAAAAAGCGATGCCAATAACGTCTCCATCAAAATGCAAAGCTGCTAAAAAATTATTGCTGTTATGCTCCAGTAGTTTGTCGCTTGTAGCAACGCCGGGTGTTACCAGTTCTGTAACGCCCCTTTTCACAATTCCTTTTGCTAGTTTAGGGTCTTCCAATTGATCGCAAATAGCAACCCTATAACCAGCCTTTACCAGCTTGTGCAAATAGGTGTCCAAAGCATGATGAGGAAAGCCAGCTAGTTGAGAAGAGTTCTCATCACCATTATTCCGCTTCGTTAAAGTGATGCCCAACACTGCAGAAGTTTTCACAGCATCTTGTCCAAATGTTTCATAAAAATCACCCACTCGAAACAGCAAAATCGCATCCGGGTACCGGGCTTTTATGGCGT
>JBBQEA010000248.1:0-7136 GCA_038320245.1 Chitinophagales bacterium
TTTTTAAATTAAAATCTAACAGTAATGTTGGCACCAAATATTCTGGTTGGTGGTAAATTATAGGCGGTACTTCTACCAGAAGCATTACCTGTGTAAGCCGAGTTACCATTTCCGCCCTGGAACTCAGGATCTGTCCATTGATTAGATTTAGGAACAAACATCAGCAGGTTTCTGCCATTGATTCCAATGGATGCACCTTTAATTACATTACTAATTTTGCTACCTAATTTAGCTACTGGTATTTCGTAATTGATAGCAACTTCCCTCAATTTCCAGAAATCACCACTTGCCAGGTAGTTAGAAGTAACAGCTGTATTTAAATCGCTGTTCCAGAACAACCTGCCATAAGATTGTGTGTACACATCTGTATTAGCCACCAATTTACCAGATCCATCATCATACACTGAGTTAGGGAAAATAAATGCACGACGGCCATTTTGAGCACTGCGTTGAGAGATACCATTATCATCCATAAAACCACCTAGCTGGTCTGCTACAATCTGTGCTCCGCCACGGTAATCCGCAACTACGCTAAAGCTAAATCCTTTCCAGGTTGCATTTAGGCTTAAGCCTACTAAATTGTCTGGTGTTGTTTTACCGAATGTTGTTAAATTAGGATTTTGAGAAGGCATACCCGTTGTTTTGTCAACAATTACATGTCCCTGCTCATCTCTAATATAATCTGTCAATTTAAATTTATAGGCAGATTGACCAACTATAACGTAGTTATAATTACCCAGGCCTAATTCTTTAATGTCACCCACCAAAGATGTTACTGTATTTTGCTGGTGGGTATAATTTATTTTAAAGTCAATATTTACTTTACCGATATTAACCAGTGGTGTTAATTTCAAATCCAATTCCAGTCCCTTATTTACAAAAGCCGCAGCATTTTGGATAGAAGTTGTATAACCGGTTGTGTTGGATAACTGTGCATTAATTACCTGATTCGTATTATTTTGGTCGTAGTAAGTGGCTTCAAAATTAATTCTGTTGCGCAATAAACCAATTTCAATACCAACTTCTTTGTTTACAACAAATTCGGGCTTGTAGCTATCAGCAACAGTTGTTGATGTAGCCTGAAAGCCAAGCAAATCGCCATAAGGGAAGAAAGAAGATGAACCGAAAACATTTTCAAACGCATATGGGCTGAGGTTTACATTACCAGTTTTTGAAAGTGCACCACGTACTTTTAAATAACTAATTGTGTTGCTTTCTTTCACCATGGGAATTGCTTCGTTCAATAATATAGAAGCACTCACTCCAGGATAGAAAAACCCGATATCAGATTTTTTGCCATAAACACCAGGCTTAACCAGGCGACTATCATAGTCATAACTGCCTGTTGCTTCCAAAAATGCCCAGTTGTTGTAATCAAATGCAACTTTTCCAAAATACCTTTCCAGCCTTGCTTTTGAATTTCCTACACCAACATTTGGCTCACCTTTGCGTAAGGCAACTGAATAAAGAGTGGCATTACCAAGGTTGTTGCTACCAATACTTAATGAACGACCAATGGTTTCACGATATGATTGACCTAAAAGCACGTTAACTCCAACTTTATTAAAGCGCTTATTTATTGTAGCAAATATCTCGGATGTTAACCTTTTTCCCAATGCGGAAGAATTGCTAACAGCAGCAGTTATATTTTGTGTACCATGATCTCTTAAAGTAAGATGATAGGCAGAATAATTAAATGCACCTCTTGTATCTTTTGCATCAGCATTTGATGAAGTTAAACCCACCCTGTAGGTAAACGTAAGCCAGTTGGTAGCTTTATAATCGAGCCTGGCATTTCCAAGAAACTCATCGGTTGTCCCTTTTTCCCTGTTATTGTCTTTTGCAAAATAGGGTGTTTTACCATTATTATCCAGGTAGGGAGTGTAATATCCATCAGGACTGGAAAAGTAATCTGTTCTCCAGTTTTTAAAGCGGCTTAAATCGTAATTGCCTGGTGCACTTGTAACACCGTAGTATACCAATTGGTTGTTACTGGTAATGTCATACTCTGTTTGTGTGTATCGTAAACTAAAGCTTGCTTTAAATCGATTGTATTCTTTTTCAGCATTAAAATTAAAAGAACGCCTGTCATTTTTATCACCCGGGATAGTCCCGTTGATCGATACATTCTGAGCGCTGAGGTAAAAATCACCGGTAGCAAACGAAATATCTGTTTGGCTGGTTACACCTGTTTGAAAGAAATTTTTTCTGCCATTTTTGTTATACGCATAGGGCATTTCTAATTTTTCTCCATTCGGGCCAGTCTGTCCAAATTGGCGGGTAGAACCATCAAAGAGTGGCCCCCAGCTTTGTTGTTCAATTTGCTCAAAAGTGCCATTGCCATATGCATCTGTTGCATAACCACCACCAAATTGTGTTTGAAACTTGGGCAGGTAGGAAATATTTTCTATCTGTGTAGTGTTACTTACTGTAATCTGTGGACGACCTTTGTTTCCTTTTTTTGAAGAAACAACAATAGCACCGTTTACTCCATCAGGCCCGTACACCGCAGTTGCAGAAGACGACTTTAATATCGTTACATCCTGAATATCATTGGGATTAATGGAACTTAAAAAACTCAATGACAGCGGTACGCCATCCAACACAAGCATTGGCTGGTTGTTACCGGTTAAACTCCTGATACCACGAAGGGTAAGACGTGTATTTGCAAATACCCCACTATTGGTGGTGCTCACGTTTAAACCAGAAACTTTACCGGTTAAACCATTTTGCAGGTTAACTACTTTAGCCTGAGTTAATTCACTTGCTTTTACTTTAGCTGTTGAATAACCCAGTTCTTTTGTTTGGCGGCTAACCCCATAGGCTGTAACAACTACTTCATTCAGGTTTTTCAAATCTGCGTACAGCTGAACCTTTGCTGCTTTTGAGGCAGGTAATTCCTGTGTTAAGTAACCAGCTGCAGAAATAATAATGGTAGCATTAGATGAGCTTACACTTAAAGTATAGCTACCCTCATTATTAGCACTTACTGCATTTTTGGTTCCTTTTTCGGCAATAGTTGCACCAGCAACTGGTGCACCTTTGGAGTCAGTTACTTTACCCACCAACGAGCGGGTTTGGGCTGAAACGACTCCAATTGATAGTAAGGCTACTATCAGGATAGTCATGGTTTTTCTCATCTTTAATTGAATTTATTTTTAAAATGCATGAAATATGGACTGCGAAATTAACAATCAATTAATAAAAAGAGCACTTTTTGTTCGAAATTGCTGCTTTGCCAACGCAAATTGCCGGATTATTAAAAATTATCTAATAATCTTACTTTTTGTA
Organism: Chitinophagales bacterium; assembly: GCA_038320245.1. GTDB lineage: Bacteria > Bacteroidota > Bacteroidia > Chitinophagales > Chitinophagaceae > Ferruginibacter. The sequence goes on from JBBQEA010000248.1 coordinate 3,292, forward strand.
TGATTTTAATTTGGCAAAATATGATAAAACTGCTAGCCAACTTAAATAACTGCTGAAAACGCATTAAAATAAAACAGGCTATCCTTTTGAGACAGCCTGTTTTATTAAAGATTAATCAAAATATTAATCAACATCCCAAAATATTTTGGTGGCGAAAACATCAATTGTACCTTGGCCTTTTACATTTTCAGGATTACTACCTGACTCTGTATTTGGATAAAACAGGCGCAACGGTCTTTTATTAGCATCTGCCACAGTTGCAGCCTGTGGCGTATTAGGCAAATTGGTTCTTCTGTATTCAGTCCAGGCTTCCAATCCGCTAAAGTTAGCCAAGGCCAACCATTTTTGCGTTGCAATGGCATGTAATTTATCTGTTGAAGCAGCCCAATCAGCATCTACCTTACCGCCAGTTAACAATACATTGGCGTTGGTAACAGCATTTGCAACACCCAAGGTGCGGAAAGATTGGCGAACACCTTCCTCATAATAGGATTGTGCTGTTCCAGGCAAAGTAACTGCCGGAAAACGTTGCTTAATTTCAGCCAATGAAAGTTGAATTTCACCTGCTGTCATTAAAATAAATGGTCTCCCCAATTCGCCTTTAACGAATAAACTTGGCCCGATATAAGAAGAAGAAGGTGCTGTATAACCTGAAGCTACACCAAAGGGTACACCTACATAGTTGGCAATAATTTCAGGAACTTTACTAACACCCGGCGTTGATGGTTGTTCACCACCTTTTGCATAGGCAAGCCGTTTTAAGCGTAAGGTATCATCTGATGCTATTAATACATCAAATAAATATTTTGTAGGGCGTGGATAACGGGCCAATCCTCTTGTGGCACCATTGGCATCGTACGCCCAACGATCGTACATTGGGTTTGTTTTACCTGCAGTAGCGATATAGAATGTTGGACCACCAACGCCTACTTCTTTATTGGAAATAAATCCAGATCCTTCTGTAACAATCTTATTAATTTCTGTAGTGATGTAGGCTTCTTTACCTGCAACACGAGACTGGTGAACCAATAACCTTAATTTAAGTGAATTGGCAAACTGTGCCCAACTTGTTGTATTGCCTTTAAAGATAATGTCAGCTCCGGTGAAAGAACTTGCGAATGCATTTGCTTTTACATCTGCAATAGCCTCATCCAATAATTTAACCAGATCTTCATAGATAGCTTTTTGATCATCAAATTTTGGAGCTAGCGATCCAACTCCTTTTAATGCATCTGAGTATGGGATGTTACCATACATATCAACCAATGAGCTATATACATAGGCTTTCATGATTTTTGCCGGACCTTTAAAATACTTTTGGCCATTTGCATCAGCGTTATCAATCACGTATTGGTAGTCCTGTAAATTATCATATAAGCCATCCCAATAATTGAAGTTACCATCCGTAAAATTATAAGAGAAATTTTCCGGACTTAAAATGTAAGAACTTGATTGTGTCCACTGACCTGACCAATAAGAGCCGGTTTCATTTGCGTTGATGATATTAGTAGTGGTTGTATTCAAAGCGTTCGTCAACACAAAGGATGGTGTTGCGGTTGGCAAACTGTTTGGATTGGTATTTACGTCTATCCAGCTTTTAGTACAGCCGGTACCAATCACTGCCAACAATGCAATGATGTAGAATGATTTATATTTCATATTGAATGTTTTTTTATACATGTTAAAAAGGTCTTAGAATGTAAGGTTTAAATTAAAACCGTATTGACGTGTAGGTGGCGTTTGTAAGGTATTATTAATACCAATACCATTACCTGTTGTAAAACTAAACTCCGGATCAGTATAGAAGTTTGATTTATCTACAATTGTAAATAGGTTTCTTCCGTACAATGAAACACTGGCACCAGAGAAAATCTTCATTTTACTAATTAAATTTGCAGGTAGATTATATGAAAGATTTACATCCCTCATTTTAATGAACCAGCCTGGTGTGGTAAAATTCTCAGAAATTCTGCGGTAATAAGATACCCACAACTCATATTCAGATTCCTGCGCTTGTAAAGTAGTATTTGGTATTACTTTACCACTACCATCTAAATAAGCTGAATTAGGAAATACATGTGGCGTTCTTTCTTCAGTCCATTTTCCAGCACCGGTAAATGTCATCTGACGACCAAGATCACTATAAATAACATTGCCACCGCGGTATTCAAAGTTAAGTGCAAGGCTAAAATCACCATACGATAAACGTGAAGTTGCACCAACTATATGGCGTGGTAAAGTACCGCCCCTGTTGGTTAATCCTACATCTCTTAATGGATAACCAGTAACGGGATCAACCAATCTTCTGCCCGAACCATCCGGTGCATATTGGTAACCATCTGTTTTCAAGATAGGGAAACGTTGATCTTTAATTACATTGGTGTTGGCATAACTATAGCCACCCAATTGAAACTGTGTGATACCAGGATATAAATCCACCACTTTATTATCGTTATAAGAATAACGAACACCTAATTCCCATTTCATCCTGGATTTTTGAATAACCTGCACTTTTAAATCTGCTTCGTAACCCCAGTTTTTAGCCTCTCCAACATTTATTAACAGGTTTGAGAAACCGGTAGTATTTGGAACTCTTACAGTAAGTACTTGTCCTTTTGAAGTTTGTGTGTATGCAGATACATCCAAACTAACCCTGCTCTTAAACATTTGAAACTCACCCCCTACTTCATAAGAAGTAACAAATTCAGGCTTTAGGTTTGCATCAGGCAATGTATTGCCAACAGTTAAACCTACAGTGTTTCCATAAGGAAATCCACCGCCATTCGGGTAAGTAAGATCTAAACCATATAAAGGAATATTATCGTTACCATTTCTGTTGTAGTTCACTCTTAATTTAGCGTAATTAAGTGTATTGCTTTTTAAACCAGGGAATGCATCTGTTGGAATAAAGGAAAGTGCTACACCATAGTACGGATAGGAGTAAGCACTCGTAGGCCTGGTAGATTTATAAAACCTTGAAGTAACATCATAACGGAATGTTCCGTTAATGATTAACCAATTTTTATACCCAGTAGTAAGATCGGCATAGTAACCGTACTTACGTTCCAAAGTATTTGCTTCACCACCTGTTAATTCACCTTGCCTGTTAGAAACATTGTAAACGCCAGGAACCACTACTGAGTTAGAGTTTACAGCTACTTCTTTGGTAGATCTTTGGTATATACTGGAACCCAATGTTAATTTATTGGAGAAAACACCAAAGTCTTTATCAAAACGTAATTGAAATTCATTGTTGATTACGTTTTCTGTTTTTGTATAATCACTAACAGCACCCAAATTATCAGTACCGGCACGGTCAATACCGTCGTAGTCATTTGCATAATCCCATGGAGCAGGAACATAAGCAGAATTCTTAGCCCAATCTGAATAAAGAAATTTACCCGTGGTGCTTTTTTGTGTACGGGAATTATTCATTACACCTAAACGATTATACAGCGCTAACCATTTAGTGGCTTTGTAGTTTAAGTCCAAATTACCCTGCAGGTTGGCATCCGTATATTTTGTACGGTTATTGTCTTTATTGAAATAAGGATTATTATAATAATCGTTGTAATAACCATTAGGATTAGCAAATTTATTGGTTTGCCAGTCTCTTAAATTTGCCAAAGGAATATTAGCGGCCTGGTTGATTAAATCATTGTAAAAATCGAAAGTGGTCTTGTCATAGCTAGTTTGAACATAAGAAGCAGTAAAACCAACATTCAATTTATTGTATTCTCTTGCAGATGCAATCCTTACGCTATTACGATTACTTTTGTCTAATGGAACAATACCACTTGTTCTGTTATTCTCCAAAGACATATAATAAGAACTGGTAGCGTCTC
>JBBQEA010000249.1:0-7107 GCA_038320245.1 Chitinophagales bacterium
CTGCAAAAAATACAATCCATCCTGCTCATCAAACCAAAACCCTTCAGCAAAAGAAAATCTGTAGTACACAAACTGGAACTCAAAAAAAATGAAAGTCAGTATCAACAAGCGTCGCCACCTATTTAGCTGCAATGTGGGCTAGATTACAATATTAATCGAGGCTAACCCTCTTAGCTCATAATTGCGGATAGTCATTAGTTATTTCATTTATTTCTGCTGATGAAGTACTACTTTATTTAGATGGTATTTTTTTACAATTGAATAATCATTCAACTATCAAATTCTCTATTTTTAAAACCAGTTTGCATGCGCTGCTGTTTGCAGACTCATTATATTTACACAAAGCAAAGAAACAGGAACCAATGTGTTTCCCGATAAAAATATTTTAGAAGTATGATGAAAGATACCCGGATTAATGTTGTGAATATCGGCCTCATGCTGGCAAGTTGTATAGCAGCTTTTATTATGCCCTTTGAAGTTTTTTTATTTGCCTATGCCGTAATGGGTCCGCTGCACTACCTAACAGAAATAAGCTGGCTCCACGACAGACAATATTTTACAAAAGGGAAATACGACCACATTGTAATGTGGGCAATTGGAGCCTTAATATTATTTGAAAACATTGCCTATAAATATGACTGGAACTGGCCGTTGGGGAGCAACTTTGGAAATAAAATTATTTTCGTTGCACTGGCTGGTTCTCTTTTAATGGTGTTTGTAAAAAACGCTGTTATCAAAATTGTGGGACTGTTATTTATACTGCTCATTTCCAATGTAATTTTTCAGCCTGATAAAAGGGATGGCTTTGCATTTTTTATTGGCGCATTGGTACCCACATTGGTTCATGTGTATGTATTTACCGGCTTTTTTATTTTATTCGGCGCATTAAAAAGCCGAAGTAAAAGTGGCTTAATTTCTTTCATTGTATTCATCGTTTGCCCGCTGTTATTGTTCCTGCTTTTTAAAGACAGCATTTTTGTAGCCGTTACCCAATATGGCCAGGATTCTTACAAAGCCGGTGGTGAGGGTTTCTTTGATATTAACCTCTCTTTTCTGAGGGAAATGTTTGGTGTTCAATTTCCACAAATGAAAGACCCTGCAGGCAACCTGATGATTTATGAAGGCACTGGAAAACCAGTACTTGATTTTAGCAATGCTGCCAATATTGTCTTTCATTCGCAGGCTGGTATTTTACTAATGCGTTTTATCGCTTTTGCTTATACCTATCATTATTTAAACTGGTTTAGCAAAACCGAAATTATCCGCTGGCATAAAGTACCAAAAACTAGATTTATTGTTGTGCTGGTTTTATGGGTTGTTTCCCTTGCTTTATATGGCTATAATTATGCGCTAGGCCTCCAATGGTTGTACTTTTTAAGCTTCTGCCATGTGTTGCTGGAATTTCCGCTTAATATGATATCGATTACAGGAATCGGGAAAGAAACAGTCGCCATCATTAAAAATGGATTTAATCACAAACTGATAACCGCTAAATAATAACTGTCTATTGCCATTAAATTCTTGTTGTAGTTAAAGTAGCTTTTTCACCCGGATGTTCTATTTTTCTTTTGCCAAAAAACAATTTACTTTTACTGTATGGGCGAATATTCAATGCAGGATGCTTTACAACAATTTTTAAAACAAAGCCGTTTAAAGAGCGGCATACATGCAGTGCAGATTGAAGATGTATGGGAGAAAATTATGGGCAAAACAATTGCCAAATACACAGACAAAATAAAAATAGTTAACCAAACGCTGTTTATTGAATCGCAGGTTGCTCCTTTAAAAAATGAGCTGATGTACCAGAAAGATAAAATTATAGAAAGAGTGAATGAAGCTCTGGGCGAAACTGTTATAAAAGAAGTAGTGATTAAATAGTTGCTTTTATCCAACACGTTATTATATAATTACCAAAATATAGAACATTGAATTGCTGGTTAAAAAATTATTCATCCGCTTGGGTTAGCCATTACCTGCATATTAAGTACATCCCTCTGCTACAATAATTCAGACAAATTCTGTTTAGGCATTCTACACTGATGGTTGCAAACATCGATTAATAGAAATGTAGCCCGAATCAATTTATGCTCTTTTACTATAGGGTAGACACTGTTTCATCTTTCTAAAACCCCATGTTAGCTTGCGGTTAGCCATTTGAAAAACAAATAGCAACACAACTGAAATAATTGAGGCAAAAACACACTTCAATTAAAACGCATGCAGCTTACTTCTTTTTCTCTTTTCCACTCAACTCCATATAATCAACCACTAAATTAGCAAGCGCTTTTACACCCGTTGAAAAACCACTTTCATCAATATAAAAATCAGGGGTATGATGGCTTGCTGTCGTTAACGGATTGCCCCCTTTTGCCATACCGCCCACATTGATAAATAGGCCCGGAACTTTTTGTTGAAAAAAAGAAAAATCTTCACCGCCGGTATGGGCCACCGATAGAATTAAGTTTTCTGCACCAGCAGTCTTTTGCAGAGAAGGCAACATTTTTTCTGTAAGCGCAACGTTGTTGAATGTAATGGGATAATGAGAACTGTAAGGAATTAAAACTTCTGCAGTAGCACCTGCAGCTTCCGCCGTTTTGGTTACAATTTGTTTAACTCTTTCTACCAACAATATTTCGTCTGCTGGGCTAAGGGCCCTGATGGTTCCCAGCATTTCCACCTGTTCGGGAATAATATTACCCCGGTTACCGCCATTAATGGCACCAATCGTTACTATGCCGGCGTTTTCTGTAATATTTAAATTACGGCTTACAATTGTTTGCAGGTTATTAATTATTTGTGCTGATGCCACAATAGGATCTACAGAAAACCAGGGATAAGCACCATGAGATGATCTACCTTTTACTGTTATTTTTACATCGTTTACGCTGGCATAAAAACCGCCGGGACGATACGTGATTTTTCCTACTTCTGTTTGTGCGCTGATGTGCAAACCAAATATGGCATCCACGGTTGGATTATCTAGCACGCCTTCTTTTACCATCAATTCTGCCCCACCTTCTTCTCCCCTTTCCACACCTTCTTCTGCAGGCTGAAAAATAAATTTCACTGTGCCGGCCAATTCATTTTTTATTCCACTAAGTACGGTAGCTGCACCCAATAACATCGCCACATGTGTATCGTGACCGCAAGCATGCATTACACCTACCTCGTTTCCATTGTATGTTGTTTTTACTTTAGATGCAAAAGGAACTTTCGTTCTTTCAATTACCGGAAGACCATCCATATCTGCCCGCAAAGCTACAACTGGTCCGGGTTTACCACCTTTCAATAATCCAACCACACCCGTATGTGCCACACCGGTTGTTACTTCAATTCCCAATGCCTTTAATTCTTTGGCTATTAAAGCTTCGGTTCTTGTTTCATGATTACCCAACTCCGGATGTTCGTGAATATCCCTGCGCCAGCTAATAACCTGTTGCGCTGATTTATCAGTTGCAATGGCTATTTTATTTCTTAAGGTTGATGATTGAGCGATAACATTGACCGACAAAAAAAAGAGGGAAGAACACAGGAGGTGTTTCATAATGAATATTTTTTTGCAAAGGTTAACTGAATATAGGATACAAAAAAAATTAAACATACTAACCGGGAATACTACTATAGGCAGCCACTGAGTAAAACATACAATACATTTTGAGAGATAACCAAAGAAATAGATTTAACAGGTTTACAAAAGCAAAAATGGGTGTCTTTTAAATTTTATTGATTCGCCAGGAAAGATAAATTGTGGAAAAGAAATTAAACCTGCAATAACAAAAGATGATTTATTTTCATCCAAATGACATAGTTAGCCAAAATAAGTTTCGTACTTTTACAAAAAACTTACTGAGATGAAAATTTTTATAGCCGGATTACCTTATGATTTAGACGATGCAGAACTTGAAGAGATATTCGAAAAATTTGGTACCGTAACATCTGCCAAAGTAGCTATAGACAAAGAAACCGGAAAGAGCAAAGGATTTGGATTTGTAGACATGCTGGTAAGTTCCGAAGCAAGAGAAGCCATTGAAGGCTTGAATGATATTTCGTTGGGCAAGAAACCACTTGTAGTAAAAGAAGCTGAAGAGCGCACCGGACCAGCATCTGGCGGCAGCAGACCTGGTGGTTTTACCAAACCTGGTTTTAATAATAACAAACCAAGGTATTAGATAAAATATTATTCAGTATTAATGTTTAGCGGATTGAAATCGCTAAAATAATTTCTTGATTTCTTTTTAGTGATACTACCTAAAACAATCTTTAATACATGCAGCCCTTTTTAATAAAGGGCTTTATTAATGGCAGCATACACAACAGGTATTGCTTCTTTAAACCGGGTGTAAGTTGCTGATGAAATATTTTTATCATCAAACGGCACAACCTTTACATATTCTTTATTGGCGCCCGCTACCCTTCCATATTTATATTGATAAGTAAACCATCCATCGGGTTGTAAATCCACTTCTTTCAATGTTGTATTGGGTACGCTGATAAAAAACTGTGGGGCTTTTTTTACTGCGGTATTTTTAAGCCGGGTAGTACGAAGCGTGAGATATGCTTCCCTGGCTGTTTCTACTGAAGGGTCTATTAACTTAACCTCACTTGCCAATACATTGTGATAACGGTATTGACCGTTTTCGTTGCTGTTGTATAACTCCTTTAAAACTTTAGCAATGCTGTCTTTTAAAAAAGGATAATGCGTGCAGCCAAGGATCAATGTATTCATCTGCTGGTGGGGATTGGTTTTCAACATCCCTTCCAGCAAGCTTACCAGGTGATAGCGCACATAATTGGATGGGTCGTTTAACTGCATGTCAAGGCAACTCCCTTTGCCATCATACTCACACAAAATCTTATTATTGGTTGTATTAAAATTGTACAGTTTTAATAAGGCGGTATCAATGGGATACTGCGCATTTTTAATGGAGGGTCCCTTATAATCATTTCTTGTTTGTTGCAGCGTATCTACAAAATAAGCCCAGTCTCTGTCAATACTCTCTGCAAGCCCTACACCACCCTGACTTACAACAAATGGCTCCTGCATACCCATACCCTTTGCAAACGCCTTTAGCGTTCTTTGATAGCCATTAGATGCAACCGTGCCTGCTGTAGCAAATACACCGATTACTCCTGTACCATTTTTTTGCTGCCATTCCAATGCTGCTTTGGCGCCTGCATCTATTACACCTATTACGCTCACATTTGCTCCTTGTTGATTCAGGTAAAATTTAATATCCGGCAGGGCATAGGCTGTGGCGGTATTGCAAGCTACCACCAGCATTTTCACCGGCAGTTTATCTTTGCTAACCCAGGTATTTTTTTCTAATTCCGCATATTGCTTTCCCAATAAAAAATCAATATTCTTAAGAATATGTTCTTTCAGCAAATCCGTTTTATTTTCTGCTGCATAATTCCCGTAGGGCATGTTGCTTTGGTCGGCCAGGTATTGGAAATATTCGGATTCAAAATCTGGTTTGCCATCTGGCTTTTGCTCACCGGTTTTGTTGTTAAAAAAATCAAGGGTAAGCAACGCATTTAGCACCGTAAGCCCGCCTGTACCGGAGTCAAAAACACCAATGGGTAAACTCGTTTTAGCTGATTGCGCCATTGAAGTTGTTGCAATCAATAACAAGTACAGGGGAAGGATGACCTTCTTAACCAATAAAGAAATTTTTGTAGAATTAAACATTGAATATTTTTTATAAAATTGAAGACAGATTTTTTCTATTAGTTAAATTCAAAAAAAAACTTGCACAGGAAATTTTTCAAACTTTATTTTTAATTGGTGGCCTTACCCTTGCCTTGGCTTTATTAAAAATATGCTGCCCCTTGTCAATTCCTTTGCGTAATTCTTTTTGCTCTTCCAATGGCAGGTGATATACTGTTGTACATTCGGGTGAGCAGCAACCATCGTAAGATACAGCACATTCCGCACATTGAATAAATAACAGGTGACAGCCATTATTTTTACAGTTGGTATGGGTATCAGCAGGCTTTCCACATTGATGGCAGGTGGCAATAATATCCGGGGTAATTCTTTCTCCAAGCCTATCGTCAAAAACAAAATTTTTTCCAATAAATTTACTTTCCATTGCAGCCTCATTTACCTGCTTTGCATAGTTGATGATGCCGCCTTCTAAATGAAAAACATTGTTAAAGCCGTGGTGTAACATATATGCACTTGCCTTTTCGCAACGTATACCGCCTGTGCAATACATAATGATGTTTTTGTCTTTCTTGTCTTTCATCATATCAACCGCCATGGGCAGTTGTTCTCTAAAAGTGTCGCTTGGTAATTCAATGGCCTGGGTAAAATGCCCCACTTCATATTCGTAATGATTGCGCATGTCTATCACCACCGTTTTTTCATCTTTCAGCAGTTCATTCATCTGTTGTGCATTTACATAATTCCCATTTCTTTCCATGCTAAAAGAAGGATCGGTAATTCCGTCTGCAACAATTTTTTCCCGCACTTTAATTTTTAAAACCCAAAAAGATTTACCATCATCATCTATGGCAATATTTAGCCGTAAGCCAATTAATGAAGGTATATTATTTAAAAAAGTTTTCAACTCCTCCAACCTGCTATCAGGCACACTTATTTGTGCATTGATTCCTTCATTTGCTATATAAATTCGTCCAAATACATTCAATGAATTTAGCTGAATATACAGCTCATCTCTAAATAGATTGGGGTTGTGAATAGTAAAGTATTGATAAAAGGAAATGGTGGTTCGATGTTCCGTTTCCTGGTACAAAAGTTTTTTGAGTTCCACCTGCGAAACTCTGTTGTGTAGTACTGCCATAAAATTAATTTGATTCCACTTGCAGTGGAAAATCTTAAAAGATTGGATGCTTGCAGGGCAAACCAAATTGAGTGGCGAAGATATAAAATTTAACGGTGGGGCTATTCTCAATTCTTTTTAGGAGTACCATTCAATTTGTATTTTCATTGATAACAGCCATCGGCTTTTTTAACTGCTGACGGGGCTATTCAATTCACTTTTAGCTTCGAATTCTGATTGCTTTCAGATTTGAATTGCATAGGCTTTTAGCAATGTAGTTACTCATCTAAAAACTAAAAGAAATATTATTACCTTTTCCACT
>JBBQEA010000250.1:0-7038 GCA_038320245.1 Chitinophagales bacterium
CTTGCAGAAGAAGGCTGGAGCAGCGTACAAAGTGTAGTTAAAGAAAATGATTTTTGGGAAGTGATCGAGAAGTTAAAGTCTTTTGAGGCAGAAGGAATTATTGTTTTGCCTATCGAAAAGATGTTGTAAAATATTTTTCAAAACGGCACTACAATCAAAACTAAAAAAGTTGTAACGCAAAATAAATAGAAGAACGAAAAGTAAGATGATGAGCAAAATTTTTATAAATCCATTAAAAAATGAATGGCCTCAAATTATACAGCGGCCTGTATTTGATAGTAAGCCTTTGGAGGAAGCCGTTGCCGCAATTTTACAGGACATAAAATTAAATGGCGATGCAGCAGTAAGAAAATATGCAATGCAGTTTGATAAGGTGCAGCTGAATGAATTGAAAGTTAGTGAAGATGAAATAGCTGAATCAATATCATTGGTAAGTGATGAGTTAAAGGCTGCTATTCAAATCGCAAAAAACAACATAACCCTGTTTCACCAATCACAAAATGAAGTTAGTAAGAAAGTTGAAACAACAGCAGGTGTTGTATGCTGGAGAAAATCGCTGGCCATACAAAAAGTAGGCTTGTATATTCCAGGTGGATCTGCACCGTTGTTTTCAACATTGCTGATGCTGGGAATACCTGCTGTGATGGCGGGTTGTAAAGAGATTATTGTCTGCACACCATCTGATAGAAATGGAAAAGTAGATCCTGTTGTACTGTATGTGGCACAGTTGATTGGTTTAAAAAATATTTATAAAATTGGCGGTGTACAGGCTATTGCTTCTATGGCGTATGGCACCGAAACTATTCCGCAGGTTTATAAAATTTTTGGTCCGGGTAACCAGTATGTTACCTGTGCCAAGCAATTGGTAAACAAAGAAGGTATTGCCATTGATATGCCTGCCGGTCCAAGTGAAGTGGCGGTTTATGCAGATGAAACAAGCCACGCTGAATTTGTTGCGTCAGATCTGTTAAGCCAGGCAGAACATGGTGCAGATAGCCAGGTGTTGTTGGTTGCCAGTTCAATAGCTATTGTGGAAAATGTTAAAGCAGCAATTGATCAACAACTTGCTCAATTATCCAGAAAGAATATTGCTGCAAAGGCTTTGGAAAACAGCCGTTTTATTGTAATGGAAAATACAGCTGCAGCATTCAATTTACTGAATGAATATGCGGCAGAGCATTTAATCATTGCGTCCGACAATGCTGAAATGTTGGCCGAATATGTGGAAAATGCCGGCAGTGTTTTTATCGGTCATTACTCTCCGGAAAGTGTGGGTGACTATGCATCCGGCACCAATCATACCCTGCCAACAAATGGATACGCCAAAGCATACAGCGGTGTTTCGCTGGATAGCTTTGTAAAGAAGGTAACCTTTCAGCAACTGAGTAAACAAGGCCTACAAAATATTGGCGGCGCTGTTGAACTAATGGCTGCCGCAGAAGGATTAGATGCACATAAAAATGCGGTTAGTATTCGTTTGGGAAATATTAAACAATAACGAATTGGCGACGATAATGCTAGTTAGTGCTAAAATGCTTACGGATGGCGGGTTCTAGCCCCTCTCCTTTGGAGAGGGGTTGGAGTGAGGTCACACAGTCTTAGCAAGGATATTAGACTCCCGGTTGAACAATAAAATTAAACCAACATGTACAATGGAATTTGAATTAAATAAACTCATCAGAGAAAATATAAAAAACCTAACTCCCTATTCATCTGCCCGGCATGAATTTACAGGAAAGGCTTCTGTGTTTTTAGATGCCAATGAAAATGCCAATGGCTCACCATTGCCAGACAAATTCAATCGCTATCCGGATCCCTTGCAATGGCAATTAAAATTTCAACTGGCAAGAATCAAGGGCGTACCGGCAGAGAATATTTTTGTGGGTAATGGCAGCGATGAAGTGATTGATCTGGCATATCGAATTTTTTGTAACCCTGGAAAAGACAATGTGATTATTTGCCCGCCCACCTATGGCATGTATGAGGTTAGCGGAAACATCAATGATGTCGAAATTAAAAAGGTAAATCTTACAGAAAATTTCCAATTGGATGTGGAAGGCATTTTGGATGCAGTAGATAGCAATACTAAATTACTGTTTATCTGTTCTCCCAATAATCCTACCGGTAATGATATGGACCGGGCCGCTGTTGAAATATTATTAAATAATTTTCCCGGTATTGTAATCATTGATGAAGCCTATATCAATTATTCCAGGCAAAAAACATTTATACAGGAGCTGACCGAATACCCCAATTTAATAGTGATGCAAACCCTGTCCAAAGCATGGGGCCTTGCCGCATTGCGATTGGGACTGTGTTATGCTTCACTTGATATAATTGACTTGTTCAATAAAGTAAAACCTCCCTACAATATCAATGATGCATCTCAGCAATTAGGGGTTGAGGCCTTACAAAATACCAGCCAGGTAAATGAGTGGATAAAAGAAGTGGTTGTTGAAAAAGGCTTATTAATGCAGGAATTGAAGAAACTTACTTTTGTAGAAAAAATATTTCCCAGCGATGCTAATTTTATTTTAGTGAAAGTAAAAGATGCCAACTCATTGTACAATCATTTAAGCGGCAACGAAGTGATTGTGCGTAACAGAAGCAAAGATGTACATTGTACCAATTGCCTGAGAATAACCATCGGAACCAGGGCGGAAAATTCTATTTTAATTAATTTATTACAAAGCTATGAGCGATAATACAGCTGCCGAAAACGGCAATCTAATAGGGCATCGAACCAAAAGAATTCTCTTTGTTGACCGTGATGGTGTAATCATAAAAGAAGCGCCACCTACCTACCAAATGGATACATTTTCCAAACTGGAATTTTATCCGGACATGTTTTGCTATTTAAGAAAGATTGCTACTGAATTGGATTTTGAATTGGTGATGGTTACCAACCAGGATGGCATGGGTACTGCATCGTTCCCCGAAGAAACTTTTTGGCCGGTGCATAATTTTATTATCAATAGTTTACAAAATGAAGACATCCGTTTTGCAAATATTTTTATTGACGGAACACTTCCTGAAGAACATGCGCCCACCCGGAAACCCGGTACCGGAATGCTGACTAAATATCTTAATAATCCAGATTACGATCTTGCCAATTCATTTGTAATTGGCGACAGGATTACAGATATGCAATTAGCTGAGAATATTGGCTGTAAAGGCTTTTGGCTGAATAATGATTCAGCACTCGGCGCAGCAGAAATTAATTCAACCATCAATGATTTAAGAAGAAATATAATTGCACTGGAGTCTCCCAACTGGCAGGATATTTATAATTATTTAAAATTACCTCCCCGTATTGTTAGTCACCAACGCAATACAAATGAAACAAAAATTTCTATTACAGTAAATTTAGACGGAAGCGGTAAAGCAACTGTTTCAACAGGCCTGCCTTTCTTCGATCATATGCTGGATCAGATTGCAAGGCATGGCAATATTGATTTATCAATCGAGTGCAAAGGCGATCTGCATATTGATGAACACCACAGTATTGAAGATACCGGTATTGCTTTAGGCGAGTGCATTGCAAAGGCATTGGGAGACAAAAGAGGCATTGAGCGATACGGTTTTTTATTACCGATGGATGATTGCCTTGCCCAGGTAGCAATCGATTTTGGGGGCCGTAACTGGATTGTTTGGGATGCCGATTTTAAAAGAGAAAAAATTGGAGAGATGCCAACAGAAATGTTTTATCATTTCTTTAAATCTTTCAGTGATGCCAGCAAATCCAATTTAAATATTAAAGCAACAGGAGAGAACGAACATCATAAAATAGAATCTATCTTTAAAGCATTTGCAAAGGCCATCAAAATGGCGGTGAAAAGAGATATTAATAACAACACACTTCCTTCAACGAAGGGAGTATTATAAAGTTTACACCTTTTTAAAAGCTGTAAACTTTAAAGCAATAGTATGGTAGCCATTATAAAATACAATTCCGGCAATGTACAAAGTGTGCAATATGCATTGCAGCGGCTAGGTGCAGCGTCTGTAGTTACCGATGATGAATCGGTTATCCGCAATGCAAAGAAAGTTATATTTCCCGGCGTGGGACATGCAGCTCCGGCAATGCAATATTTACGTGATAAGGAATTGGATAAGTTGATTGTTTCATTACAACAACCGGTTTTAGGCATTTGCCTTGGTCAGCAATTAATGTGTAATCACTCCGAAGAAGGTGATACCAATTGCCTCGGAATTTTTAATGAAGAAGTGAAATTATTTGTTCCGCCTGCAGGTAAAGTTTTTAAAGTGCCGCATGTTGGCTGGAACAGTATTTATAATTTGAACTCAATATTGTTTAAAGGATTAACGGGAAATGATTTTGTATATTCAGTGCATAGTTATTATACGGCATTGGGAAAAGATACGGCTGCCACAACGGATTACATCGTTCCATTTAGTGCGTCGTTGCAAAAAGATAATTTTTATGCAGTACAATTTCATCCTGAAAAATCAGGATTGGTTGGAGAAACAATTTTAAAAAACTTTATCAATTTATCATGACAATTATTCCTGCAATTGACATCATCAATGGAAAGTGTGTTCGGCTTACCAACGGTGATTATGCGCTACAAAAAATTTACAATGATAATCCTGTAGAGGTAGCAAAGCAATTTGAAGATGCTGGTATCACGAGATTGCACATGGTAGATTTGGATGGGGCCAAGGCTGGAACTATTGTTAACTTGAAAGTGTTGGAAGCTGTTGCAGCACAAACAAAACTGGTTATCGATTTTGGTGGTGGCATCAAAAAAATAAACGATATAGAAAGTGTTTTTAATGCGGGTGCATCAATTGCAACAATCGGAAGCCTTGCAGTAAAGCATCCCGAAATATTAGAAGAGTGGCTGATGGAGTTTGGTGCCAATAAGTTTTTAATTGGAGCAGATGTATTGGATGAAAAAATTAAAATAAGTGGCTGGCTCGAAGATGGCGGTATCAATATTTTTGATTTTATTGGTAAGATGATCAGCCTGGGGGTGAGTGAGATTTTTTGCACAGATATTTCAAAAGACGGCGCAATGCAAGGCCCATCCGTTGAGTTGTATAAAAGAATCATAGCCGAGCATCCCGAAATAAATTTAATTGCAAGCGGTGGTGTAACAAGCATGGAAGATCTACATCAACTAAACACAATAGGTTGTACTGCGGCTATAGTTGGAAAAGCTATCTACGAGGGGCAAATTACTTTACAGCAATTATCAACTATCATTTAAATAATTATCAACCTAAAAATTAATTAATTACAACTATCAAATATTCCATTATCAACTATCAATTAAATAATCATCAACCTAAAAATTAATTAATTACAACTATCAATTAATCAATTATCAACTATCAATTAAATAATTATCAATTAAATAAACTTGCTCACAAAAAGAATCATTCCATGTCTCGATATCAAAGACGGCCGCACCGTAAAGGGTATCAATTTTGAAAGCATCCGTGATGCCGGCGATCCGGTTGAACTTGCCATCCTGTATTCTCAACAAGGAGCTGATGAACTGGTTTTTTTGGATATTACAGCAACAGTAGAAAAAAGAAAAACCCTGGTGGAACTGGTTAAAAGAATCGCTGCAAATATTAATATCCCCTTCACCGTGGGTGGCGGTATCAGTTCGGTTGATGATGTGGCATTGCTGCTGCAGAATGGAGCCGACAAGGTTTCTGTTAACACTGCAGCGTTTAAAAATCCAGCGTTAATAAATGACCTCAGTAATCAATTTGGAAGCCAGTGTATTGTATTGGCAATTGATACCAAAAAGGAAGAAGATGGTGAATGGTATGTGTACCTCAACGGTGGCCGTACTAAAACCGATACTAAAACAATTGATTGGGCAAAGCAGGCTGTAGCATTGGGTGCAGGCGAGATACTGCTAACCTCTATGAATAATGATGGCACTAAAAATGGATTTGCACTGGATATAACAAGAGCGTTATCTATTGCTTTGTCAATCCCGGTAATTGCATCCGGCGGTGCAGGCTCCATGGAGCATTTTAAAGAAGTATTTGAAGATGCAAATGCCGACGCAGCATTGGCGGCAAGTATTTTTCACTACAAAGAGATTGAAATAGAAGATTTGAAGCAATATTTGGCAACAAATGAAATTACAGTTAGATTATAAATTAATGGTAACGCCTGTAAAAACAATATTGTAATGACTGAGCTCGATACCACTAACCAGCAGTTGTTTTCAGCAATAAAAAATATTGTTGTACAGGCTAAAAAAGTTGCTTACCGCAGCAGCAATGCCATCTTGTTAAATATGTATTGGGAAATTGGGAAGCTCATTGTAGAAGATGAACAGGGGGGGAATGCTAAAGCAGCTTATGGTAAGGCCGTTTTAAAAAATCTCAGCAAGCAGCTTACACTTGAGTTTGGAAAAGGATTTGATGAGAGTAACTTGAGAAATATCAGACAATTTTATCTTTCATTTCAAAAACGTGACGCAGTGCGTCACGAATTGAGCTGGACACATTACCGCATTATCAGCCGGGTAGAAAATGAGAGCCTCCGATTACAATATGTTGAATATTGTATTGAAGGTAATTGGGATACCCGAACACTCCAGCGCAACATTAATACGCAATATATCACCCGGATAATAAGCAATCAGCCACAACAAATTAGTAATGCCGGCGATATTGTAAAAGATCCTTACCTGGTAGAATTTCTTGCAGCAACCCTTGCTATGCCTTACAATGAAAGAAAGCTTGAAGATGCTTTGATTGTTCATTTACAATCCTTCCTGATGGAGTTGGGGAAAGGCTTTGCTTTTGTAGCCAGGCAACAGCATATTGTAACAGATACCGCAGATTTTTTCATTGATCTGGTATTTTATAATTACTACCTTAAATGTTTTGTATTAATAGATTTAAAAACGAATCAGCTTACCCATGAAGCCATAGGACAAATGGATATGTATGTTCGTATGTACAATGATTTAAAGAAAGGAATTGATGATAATCCAACTATCGGTATCATTCTCTGCACAGAAAAAGATGAAACGATTGTGA
>JBBQEA010000251.1:0-6991 GCA_038320245.1 Chitinophagales bacterium
TGTTTGCGTGGATGGATCTATGTAATCATTTTCCTGACTCATATAATCCGGACCGCCGGTACTGCTGCTAGCGAATTCTTCCCGGCGCTGGCGCATTTTGCTCATGTCGGTTTTTTCTTCCCTACCCTCTTTTATTTTGGCCGTATTAGACTGCTCCATAGGTATACCGCAATGGCAAAGGAAACTTACAATATCCTTGTTTACCTGATCGTCCATTTGCTTAAAGGCACTAAAGGCTTCTATCTTATAAATCACCAACGGATCTTTTTGCTCGTAGCCAGCGGTTTGAACACTGTGGCGTAAATCGTCCATTGCACGTAAATGTTCTTTCCAGGCATCATCAATCAAAGCCAGGGTGATGCTGCGTTCCAGGGCATTCATCAGTTCGCCTCCTTCTGTAGCAATGGTCTTGTCCAGGTTGGCCAATGCCTGTATTACCTTGCGGCCATCCGTAAACGGTACTGCTACATTTTCAATATGACTGCCTTGTTCCTTCCGTATATTTTTTATAATGGGGAAAGTATTCTTCGCCATTTCCCTCACCTTCCGGTTGTAATTTTCCTTGCCTTCCAAATACAGTTTTTCCGCAACCTGGTTGGTAGCGCCCTTTTCCAATTCTTCCTGCGCTATGCTGGTATCAATTCCAAAGTTTACAATAGCTGCCAACTTTAAACCTTCCAAATCGTTGGTTTCTTTGAACGAATTTACCAAACCATCAGCTACGGAATAAAAGGCATTGTCTAAATCCAGCGCCAGTCTTTCTCCAAACAAAGCATGGTTGCGTTTGCCGTACACCACATTCCGTTGCTTGTTCATTACATCATCATATTCCAGCAGGCGTTTACGGATACCAAAGTTGTTTTCTTCTACTTTTTTCTGAGCCCTTTCAATTGATTTGGAAATCATGCTGTGCTGTATCACTTCGCCTTCTTTGTAGCCCATTCTGTCCATGAGAGAGGCAATACGTTCGCTGCCGAACATGCGCATCAGGTCATCTTCCAGACTTACAAAAAACTGTGTGGTACCGGGATCTCCCTGCCGACCGGCACGGCCTCGAAGCTGTCTATCTACCCGACGGCTTTCGTGCCTTTCTGTACCAACAATTGCAAGGCCACCCGCTTCTTTTACACCAACACCCAATTTAATATCTGTACCCCTACCGGCCATGTTAGTGGCAATAGTTATTGCACCAGCCAAACCGGCTTCTGCCACAACCTGTGCCTCACGGGCGTGTTGTTTTGCATTCAATACATTATGTGGAATTTTACGAACCTGTAACATGCGGCCCAGCAATTCACTCACCTTAACATCGGTAGTACCTACCAGCACTGGTCGGCCTGCATTTCGTAAACGCTCTATCTCATCAATAACCGCAGCATATTTTTCTCTTACCGTTTTGTACACTAAATCTTCTTCATCTTTACGGATGGCTTTTACATTGGTGGGGATGGTTACCACATCCAGTTTGTAAATGTCCCAAAGCTCTGCAGCTTCTGTTTCCGCAGTACCCGTCATACCGCAAAGCTTGTGGTACATACGGAAATAATTTTGCAGCGTAACAGTAGCGTAAGTTTGTGTACTTGCTTCAATCTTCACGTTTTCTTTTGCTTCTATGGCCTGGTGCAAACCATCGCTGTAGCGGCGTCCATCAAGGATACGACCTGTTTGTTCATCAACAATTTTCACTGCATCTTCCATTACCACATACTCCACATCTTTGTCAAATAATGTGTAGGCTTTTAATAACTGTTGTACCGTATGGATTCTTTCTGCCTTAAGCGAATATTCACTCAGTAGCGCTTCTTTTCCCTTTAATTTTTCTTCTGCAGGTAAACTGCCTTTTTCGATACTTGCTAATTTGGTAGCAATATCCGGTAAAATAAAGAACTCAGTATCCTCACCGGCCTTGGTTATAAGGTTGATTCCCTTATCCGTTAAATCTACCTGGTTATTTTTTTCATCAATGTGAAAGAACAGTTCTTCATCTACCTTGGGCATTTCTTTCTGCTGATCGGCGAGATAATAGTTTTCGCTCTTCTGCAATTTTACCCTGATACCCGGTTCGCTTAAAAATTTAATTAAAGCACTGTTTTTAGGTAAACCCCGGTGTGCCCGCATTAAAGAAAGGCCGCTATCTTTTGGATCATCATTGCCTTCGGCAATTTTCTTTTTGGCATCAATTAAATATTGATTGACAGCCCTGCGCTGTGCATCAACCAGTTTTTCAATGCGTGGTTTAAGATCAAAAAATTGTTGTGTGTTATCGCTATGCCCAATGGGACCACTGATGATTAGCGGCGTACGGGCATCATCAATCAACACACTATCCACCTCATCTACCATGGCAAAGTGATGTTTGCGTTGCACCATTTCATCCGGATTGTGTACCATGTTATCCCTCAGGTAATCAAAACCAAATTCGTTGTTGGTACCATAGGTGATATCCGAATTATATGCATTGCGCCTTGCATCGCTATTGGGTTCATGCTTATCAATACAATCTACGGTAATGCCCAGCCATTCAAAGATGGGGCCGTTCCATTCGCTATCCCTTCTTGCCAGGTAATCGTTCACTGTTACAATATGAACGCCTTCTCCTGCTAATGCATTTAAGTAAGCAGGTAAGGTACTCACGAGGGTTTTACCTTCACCCGTTGCCATCTCGGCAATTTTACCGCTGTGTAAAACGGCTCCACCAATTAGCTGTACATCGTAGTGCACCATGTTCCAGGTTACATCTCCGCCTGCGGCTTTCCATGTATTGGTGAAGATTGATTTATCGCCCTGTATGCTGATGTGGCCCTTGGTTACCGCTAACTTTTTATCCAGTTCTGTGGCAATACTTTCCAGCGTGGCATTATCTTTAAAACGCCTGGAAGTTTCTTTTACTACGGCAAAAGCTTCCGGCAATATCTCTTGAAGAATTTCTTCTATTTGTTTATCCCTGTCTTTTTTGAGGGCATCAACCTCCTGGTAAATAACATCTTTTTCGTTGATGGCTTCAACAGACAATTCATCTGCAGCCGTTTTTTTAGCAGCAATTTGTTCATCGATAGCGGTCAAATGCTGGTGAATACGCTGGCGAAATTCCTGCGTTTTGTTGCGGAGTGTATCATTATCAAGGGACTGATACTGTTGAAAAAACTCGTTGATTCTGGCAACTTGCGGAGTGATTTTTTTTACATCCTTTTCGCTCTTATTGCCACCAAAAATTTTTGATATAAGACCAAGCATACAATTCGGTGTTAGTGGGTATTGTGTATAAATTAATAATTATGATACTGCGCTGTTCAAATATGATGCTTAAAAAAAGGTAAAGCCATATTGACAGGGTTGCAAAGATAATTGTTTACGCCTTAGTTTAAAGGAATGTAGCCAAGGTTAGGTAATTATGCTATGCTTATTGGGGATTGCCGCCGGAGAGCCCGCTATGGACTTAAGTTTAATAAGAAGCAGGTATGCCAGAAAAACAGGACTTACGATACTGAAATGTAAGGTAGAGATACCGAATTAGCTACTTTCTTTTAGCCTTTTTTTAACTTACTTATTTCATTTAATGGTATTAAGGAATGTAATCATTATAAAAATCATCTATCATGAACAAACTCCTTTCCCATATAATATTATTCTTTTCCGCCTTTTTTATAATCAGCGGTTGTTCAAGCAGTGAAATCGGCGAAAGCAAAGATGTAAACCAGGAAACCATCTACCAGGCCTATCATGTAACTCATAAGGAAGGAAATGAAATGGTAGAATTAACGGCGCAATTTCGCTTTGCCGGAGATAAAGGAACTACACTTGTGCTGAGTAAGCCCGGCAGCATTTCATTAAATAACAAAATAATTGCTGTTGACAGCAGTGAGTTTGATGGTGCATTTTACAAAACACAGTTTACTATAAAAAATGGCTATGGCAAACAGCATTTGATTTTTACGGATATCAACGGCAAAAAATTTGACAATGATTTTAATCTTGATCCTTTTAAATTAGAAGATGTACCTGCCACTGCCTATAAAAACCAGCCGCTGCAGATTAGATTTGAAACAACTGCCTTGGGAGAAAATGATTACATAGAAGCTGAATCCATCAATACAGATTCCAGTTTTAATACCATTCACTTAGCAAGTGATGCCAATCTTTTTATCAGTATTCCTGCAAAAGAATTACAAAGGCAAAAGGGTAACTCTATTACCCTTGTAATTACGTTGTACAAAAGAGTGCCATTGAAACAACCTACTAAAGAAGGTGGTGAAATATTAATAGAACAAACCTTAAAGCCCATAAATATTCAATTGGCAGATGTTATGATGGCGCAACTTTTGAATGCAAATAATTAAAACTGTCAGGTATATACGTTGGGATTAACGGATAACATCAATCTTTTTTTGAAAAAAATCGGGCGGTAAATAAACAAATTTAGTGACGATAAAACTTGTTGCGTTTGCAAGCAGGGAAATGAGAAATCCTTTTTTCCATCCGATATGGCATATTAACCAATAGCCCATCCCTTCTGCAATTACAACAAATAGCTGCACAACATCAAGGTTAAGATTTGTATTAAGCCGGATAATATTTACAATTGGCCATGTAACAATATTTACAAAAAGGCAAATGATCAATGCGTTTTTTCTCTTACGTTTACTAAAGAAAAAACCAACAATTGGCAGTTCTACCAAAATAATAAGGAGTAAATTAAAAGCTAATTCCATTGGCAACAGTAGGTATTGGTTAACTTAAAGCAGTAAATAAACATTCAAATATTGTATAAAAAAATGGATTAAGACAAATTTGAGTAATTATTTATAAAATTGTTTAACAGCGTCAGATTCAATCTTCCCTACTCCTTGAAAAATACTTTCAAAAAGAAACCCATTTGTTTGCATAATTTATCCTAATAAAGTGTTCCACCTTTGTGGGGCTACCGACATCATAACAAAAAAAACATTTTCATTATAGATAGAATTATTTTTGCGGGCTAACCTGCAAACAAAATGTACAAATTCTCCTACTTTCAGGAAACAGATAATAATAAAGTAATTGCTTTTATGAAGGCAAATGCTTTTGCCATGATAACAGGAATGGATGAAGATTACCCGGTGGTTACACAAATCCCTTTATCAGTAAACTTTTTCAATAGCGGACTTGAGTTAAAAGGTCACCTGATGAAAAACACAGATCATCACAAAGCATTTTTAAAAAACAATCGGGTGATGGTTGTATTTACCGGCCCGCATTGCTATGTAAGTGCCCGCTGGTACAACGATCCGCAGACTGCATCTACCTGGAATTATATGACGGTACAGGTAAAAGGGAAAATAATATTTACTGATGAAGCAGGTACGATGGAAGCCATTGAAGCAGTCACCAATTATTATGAAGAAACAGAAAGCCCTGCGGCTTTTAAAAATATACCGGAGGAGTACACAAACAAGTTAGTAAAAGCCATTACAGGTTTTTATATTGAGGTAGATAGTATGGATCATGTTTTTAAACTCAGCCAAAACAAGACTGCTGATGAGCAACAAAGAATTGCGGATTCATTGATAAAACAAGGGGATTATAATGCCGTTGCTATTGCAGCAGAAATGAAAAGCAGAATGACGTAATACTTTGCTTATTTATGAATAATTATATTGCACTCCAAATACAAAAACTTACATGAACAGGCTTCAACTAATACAACAAATAAAGCTTCGGCAAAACTACCTCTGCGTTGGTTTGGATACCGATCTTTCTAAAATCCCCATCCATCTTCAACAGCAGCCAAATGCGATTGTTGAATTTAATAAAGCCATTATTGATGCAACAAAAGATTTTTGTGTTTCCTATAAAATCAACACTGCTTTTTACGAAGCCATGGGTGCAAAAGGTTGGGAAGCCATGGAAGAAACAGTAAATTATATACCTGCAACGCATTTGAAAATTGCTGATGCTAAACGAGGTGATATTGGAAATACCTCGTCGCAATATGCAAGAGCATTTTTTGAAACTTTACAATTTGATGCCATCACTGTTGCACCCTACATGGGTGAAGACAGCATCCGCCCATTCTTAGAATATGATAATAAATGGACGATTGTGCTGGGATTAACCAGCAATAAAGGTGCAGCTGATTTTGAATTATTAAAAACGGACAATGGTATTCCGGTTTACGAAAAAGTAATTACAACCGTTGCCAAATGGGGCACCGTAAATAACCTGATGTTTGTAACAGGTGCTACCAAGGCAGAGGAGTTTAGCCATATCAGAAAACTAATACCCGACCATTTTTTATTGGTACCCGGTGTTGGTTTTCAGGGTGGTAGTCTTGCCGAGGTTAGTAAATATGGCATGAATAAGGATTGCGGGCTGTTGGTTAATGCAAGCAGAGCCATCATCTATGCAGGCGAAACGGAAAATTTTGCCAGAGAAGCAACCGCCATTGCTCAACAATATCAGGTGGAGATGGCTACTTATTTACAGCATATTTGATGCAAATTTTATTCAACCCAGCCTGAAAATTTTAAGGCAGTAAAGGGTTTTAAAACTTGCATTATTATTTAGTAGCTACTTTTATTTTTTGTAAAAAGTTTGGAATATTTTGCTCATTATCATCATATAAAATGAGCTTTTTATCTGCAGCATATAAAAACATGGAGGGATATTTTTTGGGAGAAAACTTCCGGATAAATTCAAGCTTTACATCCTGTAAAATGGTGATATTTTTTTTGCCCCTCAAATTTTGCCCATACTTATCCATAAACACATCTACTTTACCCTTAACATCCTGTGTAATTAAATAAACAGCAGTTTTATTAAAAGCAGTGTAGTGTTCATTAATGTTTTTTATGGCATGCTGGCAATGGTCACAATCTGTATCAAAAAAAACAAAAAATAACAGCTTGCCTTGCTCCAGATTTTTATTGGTGAACGAAGTATTATCCAGCTTGAAAAAATTAAACTCAGGTAAAACTGCTGCAGGCATTTGAGCAACTGTAGTTGTTGAAATAAA
>JBBQEA010000252.1:0-6961 GCA_038320245.1 Chitinophagales bacterium
ACTTGCTGATTTAATTGCCGATTTTGAAAATAATTTTTTAATACATAACCTTACCGCTGCTAATACTAAAACCGCTTGCCTTATTGCTCAGCGTTATATGTTCTCTTTATACGATAGCCTTATAATTAGTGCTGCATTGGACTGTAACTGCTCTATTCTATACTCAGAAGATATGACTGACGGACTGCTAATAGATGGTAAACTCGAAATTGTAAACCCATTTAAATAAAAAATGATCTTCTTCCCAGCAACGTCTCTCAACGAGCTTAAGCAGAGCCGAGGACGTTGCGTATACCAGCATTAATCTTTGCATTTATAAAAATCCACTTTCTGCCCTTCTCGGTCTCCCTTCAATTCTTCTAACCATCTAAATGCGCCGTCGGACACCGTTCTGTCATGTTAGGCCTTCCGGGATTGCATCGCTTTTTATAATCAAAACTGGAATACCAACAAGGGTAAGGTTAATTAAACATCATCATAAAAAAAACCGGAAAGCTTATCAACTAGTATTAATAAACTCCCCGGGTAATTGCCTGAGCAACTAACGCTTATTTTGGTTCTTGTTCCTTTACTGGTGCAACCTGCACATCTTTATTGGTGGCAGGTTTTTTACAGCATTTAGGTAATTTCTTATAGGCTTCTTCATCTGCAGAAATATCATCTGCATCGTAACCTGCATTGGCAATGGCCGTCTTTACTTGTTCAATATTAGTCCTGTCGGTTAAAAAGGTAACAGTGGTTGTTTTCTTTTTAAAATCAACTTTAGCTGTTGATACACCCGTTTCTCTGCTGAGGTATTGTTCAATTTTATTTTTACACATTTCACATTGTACAGTTGGCGTTTGAATCACTACTTTTTGGGTGGCTTTTTGTTGGCCAAAACAAACGGACAGTAATCCAACGATTGATAACAAGGTTAATTTAATTGCTTTCATACTATATTTTTTTTATAAAGTTATTGATTTACGCTCCAGGTTGATGGGCTTTCCCGCCATTTTAACAAAGTGTTTTCCTGGTCGGCATTTACCATACCTTTTTCAATGGCAGCTGTTATTAAAGAAGCATAATTGGTAAGTGAAAAATAAGGTATGCCAGCGGCAGCAAACGCCTCATCAGCTACCTGAAAACCGTAATTGAATATGGAGACCATCCCAACCACTTCCATCCCCTCTTTTCGTAAAACTTCCACTACCTGCAGGCTGCTTTTTCCGGTAGAAATTAAATCTTCCACCACTACTACCTTTTGCCCCTTTTCATAGAAGCCTTCAATTTGATTGCCCAGTCCGTGTTCCTTTGGTTTAGGCCTTACGTAAATGTAAGGCAGTTTTAACTGATCGGCTACCATGGCACCCCATGCAATGCCCGCTGTTGCTACACCCGCCAGCGTTTCTGCATCAGGAAATTTTTCGAAAACAACATTGCACATTTCACTTTTAATAAAATCTCTGATGTAGGGGAATGATAACACTTTGCGATTATCGCAGTAGATAGGACTTTTCCAGCCACTTGCCCAGGTAAAGGGTTGTTGGGGATTTAGTTTTATTGCATTAATTTGTAATAGTTTTTCAGCAACAGCTTTTTCATTTGTCATGCTGCAAATTTATTACAAACCAATAGTTTTTTAACAGCAACTTATTTGCAGTTATCAACAATTGATTTACATCAACTCAATCAAAAACCCGGCACATGTTTATAAAAGTATATTTTGGCGAAAAACCAGTTTACCTCTGTGATAAAATTGATACGGAACTACAGGAAATCCTACAGCATCCGGATGCTATATTGATTGATGAAATATCAAGCGCTGCCATCAATTCGTTGTTGCATGAAATTGTAAAAGACGAGTTTCATGCAGGGGTGCTGCTTTATGATGATCTGGACAAACTTAAGAGAAAATTTATTAAACATTTCCAGCTCATTGAAGCTGCAGGAGGAATTGTGGTGAATGAAAAAAACCAACTGTTATTCATTTACAGGCTTGATAAATGGGATTTGCCAAAAGGTAAAATTGAAAAAGGAGAAGGTATTGAAACCGCAGCCTTACGGGAAATTGAAGAAGAAACAGGCCTCACCCATCTAACCATAAAAAATAAAATTGGTGAAACCTATCACACCTATAATGCCTTTGGAAAACACTTTTTTAAAATAACGCATTGGTTCAATGTCAGCTGCTCATCCAACCAAATATTGGTGCCACAAACAGAAGAAAATATTGATGAGATAAAATGGTTTGCTAAAAAGGATTTAGCCATTCCATTAAGCGACACCTATCCTTCTATAAAAGACATTTTAAAACAAATGCAACATCCACCTAAAAAGCTTTCTTGAGTATCGCCAACGTTAAGCGACTGATACAAATAAGCTGCTCGCTGTCGTCGTAAATTTTAATATCCCATACATGGGTAGTGCCGCCAAGGTGCAATGGCTTTACAATTGCATGCACAAATCCATGGCGTGCACTTCTAATGTGATTTGCATTTATTTCAAGACCAACACAAATAAATTTGTTTGGATCAAGCACCAACTGAGAAGCAGCACTGCCAGCAGTTTCAGCCAAAGCGCAACTTGCACCTCCATGTAACAAACCATAAGGTTGCTTGGTACGATGATCAACGGGCATTTTAATTTTTACAAAGTCTGCGCCTAATTCCGTCCACTCCATACCGAGGAAATCGGCCATTGTACCAGGCTCTATTGCACCTAAATCAGTTATTTTCAAAGATTTGTTAAACCAGATTGACATAGTAGTTTATTTAGATTTTAAAAAATTATTAATAGATTCATTTACAACTGTGGGTAAAAACTGGGATACATCTCCGCCGTTTTTAATTACATCTCTTACCAACGTAGATGCTACAGAAGTATATTCAGGCAAACAGGTAAAAAAAACGGTTTCAATATTACCGGTGATGCTGCGGTTCATATCGGCAATGGCCTTCTCGTACTCAAAATCATTTACATAGCGGATACCTCTTAATATAAAAGTAGCGCCTACATTTTTACAACAATTTACCGTAAGCCCATCATACGCAACTACCTCCACTCTCGGCTCATTTTTATAAATTTCCTTTAACCAGTTAAGCCGCTGTTCCTCAGAATACATGGGTACTTTATTTACATTACGGCCTATGCCAATTACGATTTTATCAAACAGTGGCATTGCCCTGTTGATAATATCTGTGTGGCCTAATGTAACCGGATCAAATGTGCCGGGAAACAAGCAAATACGCATGGATAATTGGTTAATTGATAATTATTAATTGATAATTATTTGAAGCCATTTGCAGAACAACAACTTTTGTTTTTAATCAGGCAAACAAATTAAGCAATATCTTTTTTAAAATGCGAACATTTTGTCTAGCTTTTTGTCCCGGCTAATAAATACAATACCGCCATTCTTACTGCTACACCATTTTCCACCTGCTGTAAAATTATTGATTGACTTCCATCGGCTACATCACTGTCTATCTCTACTCCCCTGTTGATGGGGCCGGGATGCATAATTACGATCTCTTTTTTTAACCCATCCAGTAATTTTTTGGATACCCCGTAAGCAAGATTATATTCTCTAAGGGAAGAAAATAACACCTGGTTCTGCCTTTCTAATTGTATGCGTAAAACATTGGCTACATCACACCATTCCAATGCTTTTTTAAGATTATACTCAACCTGTACATCCAATGCTTCCTGGATGTATTTAGGTATTAATGTTGGCGGTCCTGCAACCATTACTTCGGCCCCCATTTTTTTTAATAGATAGATATTACTTAAAGCCACCCTTGAGTGCATGATATCGCCAATCAATACCACCTTCTTCCCCTCCAAACCTCCCAATTTTTCAGTGATAGAAAATGCATCCAGTAAAGCCTGTGTGGGATGTTCATTTATTCCGTCGCCGGCATTAACTATAGCTGCAGGAATATGCTTAGCTAAAAAGTGAGGTGCCCCACTAGCACTGTGCCGCATTACCACCATATCCACTTTCATGCTCAGTATATTATTCACTGTATCCAGCAAGGTTTCACCTTTGGAAACAGATGAGCCTGAAGCAGTAAAATTAATTGTATCAGCACCTAATCTTTTTTCGGCGAGCTCAAAAGATATTCTTGTTCTGGTAGAACTTTCGTAAAATAAATTGACAATGGTTACATCCCTAAGTGAAGGCACTTTTTTTACAGGCCGTTGTAAAACTTCTTTAAACTGTGCCGCAGTAGATAAAATAAGAGAAATATCCCGGGGCAACAGATTTTTAATGCCTAGTAAGTGTTTGGTAGATAGTTGCATTAAGCATCAAAGCTAGATAAAAAAATGATGTTAGTATAAAATAACCTGCTCTTTATCCCATTCTACCTTCACTTTTTGAGAAGTGAGTGTATCAATGGCTTTACCACAATAATCTGGCTGAATGGGTAACTCCCTGTTGAAACGCCTGTTTACCAAAACACAGAGTTCCACTTTTTGCGGCCTTCCAAAATCCTGCAGCGCATCTAATGCAGCTCTTATGGTGCGGCCGGTGTACAACACATCATCAATCAGCATTACTTTTTTTCCTTCAATAGAAAAAGGTATGTCTGTTTTGGTACCCTTGTGTAATTCGTACCGTACATCATCCCGGTAAAAAGTAATGTCCAACACACCATATTTAACTGCTTCATCAGGAAAAAGCGATTGTATATTTTCAACTATTAATTTGCTCACCGGCAAACCTCTTGGTTGCAGGCCGATAAAAACCACGTCCTTTAAATCGGTTTGGTTTTCTACCAGTTGATGCGCCAGCCGCAGGATGGTAAGATGTAACTGCTGTTTATCTAAAATTATTTCCAATGCTGATAATTTATGAACGAATATATTTTAATTCGGCGAATGGGCAATTGTGAATGGTGACCCGATAGCTATCGGGTGGTCAATGGTCAATATTGAAACGTCAAAAATCCATCGTAAATAGGTAATACCCCCAATTAACTTTTGGTCGTAAAAAGTAGATTACTATTTGCCATCCTTATTCAATAGTTTCTAATTAGTTCTTTAATAGATAAAATAAAGCAAAAGTGAATCTAAAGCTTACTGCTAACACAAAAGAATTTAAATAGAAAAACTACTGCCCGTCTCCAAAAAAAGCATACGCCCAATAAACTTCTATTCACCATTGACCATTCACCATTGACCACCCACCATTCACCTTAAGCTTCCCCCAAAAATGAATACCTGTAATCCGTAACCGGAACAAATGTTTCCTTGATGGTTCTTGCACTTAGCCAACGGTATAAATTTAAGGAAGCACCTGCTTTATCATTGGTGCCACTAGCCCTTGCTCCACCAAATGGCTGCTGCCCCACCACTGCACCGGTTGGTTTATCGTTTATATAAAAATTACCGGCACTGTTGCGAAGCCGGTTGGTTGCAAGTTCTACCGCATAACGGTCCTGTGCAATTATAGCCCCTGTTAAGGCATAGGGTGATGTAGTATCAACCAGGGTCAATGTCTCTTCAAAATTATCTGCGTCATACACATAAATAGTAAGAACCGGCCCAAACAATTCGTCGCACATGGTTACGTATTTGGGGTCGGTTGTTTCAATCACCGTTGGCTCAATAAAATAGCCTTTGGATTTATCACATTTACCACCCACCAATATTTTTGCTTTACTTCCTTTTTTACCGGTTGCTTTGATATAACTTTCTAATTTGTCGAAACTTTTTTCATCAATTACTGCATTGATCAAGTTGGTAAAATTCTCCACCGTCCCCATCTTCATCGACTTGAGTGCAGCCACCAGTTTTTTCTTTACTTCCACTGCAATATTGGATGGTATATAAGCCCTGGATGCAGCGCTGCATTTTTGACCCTGGTATTCAAATGCACCTCTTGCCAAGGCAGCTACCAATACATCCGGGTTAGCACTTTTGTGCGCTATTACAAAATCCTTTCCACCTGTTTCACCAACAATTCTTGGGTAAGATTTATACATGCTCATATTTGCACCAATCGTCTTCCACATGTGGTTGAATACACCGGTGCTTCCTGTAAAATGAACACCACCAAAATCACGATGATTAAAACATATTTCACCCAATGTAGGGCCATCAACATAAATCAAATTTATCACGCCATCCGGCAAGCCTGCTTCTTTTAAAATACGCATCAGCATTTGCGCACTATACACCTGTGTGTGGGCACATTTCCATACTACCACATTGCCACACATGGCCGCACTTGTAGGCAGGTTGCCGCCAATTGCAGTAAAGTTGAACGGAGAAATAGCCAATACAAAACCTTCCAACGGCCGGTACTCGAGTCTGTTTTTTATACCCGGACTGCTAATAGGTTGCTGACGATAAATTTCACTTAAAAAATGTACATTAAACCGAAGGAAATCGATTAGTTCGCAGGCTGCATCTATCTCGGCCTGGTAAGCATTTTTGCTTTGCCCCAGCATGGTAGTTCCGTTGATATATGGACGATAGGTAGTAGCCAATAAATCAGCAGCTTTTAAAAATATATTGGCCCTGTTTTCCCAACTAAGGCTGGCCCAGTTTTCTTTTGCCTCCATAGCAGCGGCAATGGATTGCTTTACATGACTTGCATCCCCTTCATGAAAATAGCCGAGAATATGTTTGTGCTCATGTGGCGGTCGAATGGCAACCTTTTTTCCTGTTCGTACTTCCTCGCCGCCAATATACATGGGCGCATCTACTTTCTTACTTTTTAATTCTTTCAATACTTCTTTTAATCTTTTCTTTTCGGTGCTGCCTGGGGCGTAGTTGAGTACCGGCTCATTTACCGGTATGGGATAGTAAAAATCTCCGTATTGCATAAAAAAATATTTTTAAATTTTAGTAGGATGTATTTATAAATCTACTGGAAAAATACCAGTGCTAAAAACTATTGGATGTATTTCAACTTGGCGCTTTCAGTCTTTAGGCACTGGGTACAACGTCCACCGATCACTGCCCTGGCTGC
>JBBQEA010000253.1:0-6933 GCA_038320245.1 Chitinophagales bacterium
GATTAAGAAGAAACTGGACAACTAGAATAGGCACATAATAAAATCATTTTAAAAAACACGTCTTCACTAATACAATGAACCCGATAGCGCATTTAAATAAAAGTTTCGACAACCGCATACGGCTGGGCATTATGAGTGCCCTGATGGTGAATGCATCTATAAATTTTAACGATTTAAAAGAACTGCTGCAAATTACAGATGGTAATTTGGCCAGTCATATTAAAGGCCTGGAAGAAAGTGGTTACCTGAAAGTTCAGAAAGGTTTTATTGGCCGTAAAACAAACACAACTTATACATCTACCAAAGTGGGCGAAAATGCTTTTAAAGAACATTTGGCCGCCCTGGAAAAAATGATCAACGCTTCTAAATAATTTTTTTTGTATCAATACTTTGAAATTCAAAGCGCTTTTATAAAATGAAAAATAAATATACCGCTATCGGCATTGCAATAAGGGTCTGGCTAATGACCAACCTTGTATTTGGTATTGGCTGGCTGCTGTATTGCCTGCTGTTTGAAAATGCCGGCATGGTATGGACAGCAGCCCTCGCAACATTTGCTGCAACCATTGGAAGTACACCCGTGCTGTTGGCAATGTTTATAGCAATCCCTTTTATCAAAGAGACCAACTCAACTACTGTGAATAAAATCGGACTGCTTTTGCTGGGATGTTTTATTGCTATTATCCCATATGGAATAGTGGGAGGTAACTTGTTGTCACCTGAACTACGGTCATTTGGACTTAGCAATATTTTCCTTAACTGCATTTTGTGTTGCAGTATGCTTTTCAGCGCAGCAGCCATTGCAATTGGTATTTACATCGACAAAATCAAATCATACTTCACAACAATTAAAAATCAACCAACCATGAACCAGGATTATGTACAAACAGCACAGCCAGACTACCAGGGCCAGCCTTCCACTTCTTCTAACAAAACCATTATTAAAGCCGTAATTACCGGTGCCATTATTTTGATAATGATGATACCCACCATTTTTGTAACCAATCTGGTAAGTGAAAGGGAACAACGGCAACAGCAGGTAACACAGGAAATCAGCAACAAATGGGCTGCACCGCAAACGCTTACCGGCCCTTATTTGTACCTGCCTTATAGTACCAATGTTAGTGATGCTGCCGGCAAAATAACAACATTGCATAAAAACCTTTTTATATTGCCAGAGAATCTTCAGGTAAATGGCAGCATCATTCCCGAGATAAGACCAAGGAGTATTTACAAAGTATTGTTGTACAAAAGTGATATAAAAACTTCGGGCAATTTTGTAGTACAACTGCCAAAAGATATCATGCCTGCAATGGTTGGTTTTTCTGATGCTAAAATATGTTTTGGCATTAGAGATTTTAAAGGGATACAGGAAAAAATTATCATTGCCATTAATGGCAGCAATTACGAAATGGCACCGGGCTTGCCGTCAAAAGAAATTGAATCAATCATCAACGATAATAACAATACTGCACAAAGCGATAACGACAGAGTTGCTGCAACAAGCAACCGGGAAATGGAAACCATTGGCCTGTCTTCCAATATTGTTTTATCTGCCCCAGACCTTGGTAAATCACTGACGTTTTCTATGCCTGTAAAAATTAATGGCAGCGAACAACTGCATTTTGTGCCGCTTGCAGGCAATAGCAGTTTTAATCTCAGTAGTAGCTGGGCTGATCCTAAATTTGACGGTAACAATTTACCTTCCAGCCGAAACGTAAGCCCACAAGGTTTTTCAGCTAAATGGAATTTTAACAAAGCCAATCTTCCTTTTGGTACGGTGATAAAAGATTTCAATTTTAAAAAAGAGCCATTTGCCTTTGGTGTTACCATGGTGCAGCCCGCAGACCAATATGCCAAAACAATGCGGAGCGTAAAATATGCCATCCTTTTTATTGGTCTTACGTTTGCACTTTTTTTCATCATTGAATTGATGCAGCAAAAACCGGTGCATCCTGTTCAGTATGTTTTAATTGGTATTGCGTTGGTTATTTTCTTTACGTTGTTATTGTCCATCAGCGAATTTATTTTATTTGATTACGCCTACATGATAGCAGCTACGGCAACTATATTATTGATCTCGTTGTACGCCAAAGCCCATTTTAACAGTCTTAAAACTGCTAGTGTTTTTGCTTCCTTGCTTAGCTGTTTGTATGGTTTCATATTCGTGTTAATTCGTCTGGAAGATACTGCCTTGCTGGTAGGAAGTATCGGTTTGTTTATTGTACTGGCAATGGTAATGTATGCCAGCAGAAAAATTAAATGGTATGGAGAGCGGAGCGAAAGTCCGATAGTGGGAGTTGTGTGAAATGAACCGTAAAATATGGATTGCCGTTCAGGATTTTATCTAAACACCTAAACCTTCTTAAAGTCTAAACCTTCTAAACAAGAAGAGATGATAACCTAAAAAAGTCTTAAAATAGTAAGCCGTCCTTCAGTTAAAATTCAATTGCAACAAATGGTTCTCTTTAATTTTGTATAAAATATTCTTTTATTGTACCTCCTTTTTGATATGGCTGGTGCGTAAAAAATTATTCAATTTAAGCGGCGTAAATTTTAAAAAATATAGTATGAAAATGAAAAATAAATTCGATCCAACAATCGGACGGTTAGATACCGGGGATAGCATACCCAATCAGGAAGAACTGTCACCTGTTTACTACAAAAACAGGCAGGGGTTTTTTGATGCACTCTTTAACTCGTTCCAGGGAATACTTCATTTTGTTCAAAACGAACGCAATGGAAAAATTCAATTATCAATAGCTGCTGTTGTTATCGCAACTGCTGCAATACTGGGCATCAGTGCTGCTGAATGGCTGGCAGTATTGGTTTGTGTAGCGATGGTGATCAGTATGGAAATGTTGAATTCGGCATTGGAGCAGTTGTGCGATAAAGTAGAATCCGGTTATCATCCTGTAATAAAAACCGTGAAAGATGTAGCAGCTGGTGCAGTGCTTTTTGCTTCAATTATCAGTGTTGCCATCGGGGTTATTATTTTTTTACCAAAGCTGTTGTAAAAGAGTAGGGGAGTGTACTGGGTAAATAGTTTGGTTGATAAAATTGGTCAACTAGCAAGTTGGGTAAGTGGACTTTTGAGTTTGGAAAGAAACATGGTTTCCTAAAAAGAAAATATAATGCTGATTCTAAACAAGCGTACAAGAAAAACGAGAGTACAAATCGAATAAGAAAGGAACTTTGAGCTATCGGAGTCAAGCCCCCCTCTCCTTCGGAGAGAGCCTGTCCCGATGCATCGGGAGGCTGGGGGGTGAGGTCATAAATACTAACCAGAGTTTTAAACAAATAATCGGACAACCATTTTAAAAAATATTAAAATAAAAAATGAAAAAATTATCAACCATAGAAAAAATGCTGATAGCATCTATAGGTTTTACCCTGCTGTTATTGGCGGTAAGAATTGCCTTTGCTCATCAACTGATGTATGTGTTTTATATCTGGAATCTTTTTTTAGCAGCTATTCCTTTACTGCTAAGTAGAAGGTTGCAGCGGCAGCAAAAACTAAATGTCAAAAGTTATTTTTTATTGACTGGCTGGTTGCTATTCTTTCCCAATGCGCCTTATATAATCACCGATATTTTTCATTACGAAAGCAGGCCGCCATTACCCATGTGGTTCGATTTGTTACTGGTAATAAATGCAGCGTGGTGCGGTATTATGCTGGGTTTGGTGTCTTTATTACAGGTAGAAAATTTTCTTGCAAAACACCTGAAGCCATTTTGGGTAAACTGTTGCATTACGGGGAGTTTATTGCTATGTGGATATGGCATCTACATCGGCCGTTTTTTACGATTTAATAGTTGGGATATCGTTACAAATCCAGTGGCATTATTTGCTACAAGCCTGCATCGGGTTTTTAATCCGTTTGATTATAAAAGTACCTGGGGCTTTACCTTATTGTTCGGCATTTCTCTGTGCTTGTTTTATTATACCATCAAGGCATTTAATAAATACATTGGCGGTAAAGTGAGCAGTTAAAAAATACAAGATTTGCAAGGGGGAAATGGGTATTTCAATCATGCGCTCAGTAACAAGTTAGCACAAGGCTGTAATGCTGCACCTGAATAAAAAACTAACACCGATGCTGGATAAATTGACGCATTTGAAAGCTTAATATTCAGTAACACGTAATCAAAAAAAAAGCGGCGACAGCATTTGCAAACTGTCACCGCTTTTTCAATATGCCAACTAACTATCTTACATAAATTTCTACCCTTGCACTTCTGTTAATACCAACAACATTTTGGCAACAATTGATTCTATCTCCGGCAGAGTAGCCACCGAAATTATTCGTTAACCCGATACCACTGCTTACATCATCAGAATCCATGTTTCCGTTAGGAAACAAGCCGCCACCGTTTTCATTCCAGCCAAAGCCCCAGCGGGTTCTAGCCCAACCGCCATTGTTGCGGTAGTTAAAGCCATAAAACCTAACATCAGTCTGGCCAGAAAATGCTGTGCCTTTACCGGCAAACAGATCGGCGTCTGAAATAAATAGTCTATCTGCTGTGTTGAATAAATCAATTGGTTTGATGGCGGTACCACCGTTAAAATTGTTTTGCAACCAACTCCAGTTATTATAACTCGATGATAAATTTATGCTGCCACCAGTAGTGCTGCCATTAAAATCGGACGAGATATCCGGCCATAATGCCAACATATCTTTTGCTTCAAAATAATTCATGGTTTGGTATTTTGCATCGCCATCGTTTCTGCTAACATCTGTCTCATTCAGTGTGTTATTGGTTGTCCAATAGCTACTGCTGTATTCAAACGTATTACCCTGGGTTGTTTTCATCATCATCATCCATCCACCACCATCTACTGCACTGTTCATAATACAATAAATTTGGGTTGGGCCTACTGTTGGTAAATCAATCCAATAAATACCATCTGCAAAAGAAGGATTATCAGTTTTTATTTGTAGGGCGCTGCTGCCTGCTGAAGCTGCAGATAAACCATCCTGCCTGCTCAATGTTTTCTTTATTTCGCCATAACTGCTTACCCCTGTTGGTGCGGCAATAGCGCCATTCTTACTTACAAAAATGGGTTTAGTAGTTGTAACCTCACCGGTTTTTGTAACTACACTTACCAACCTCACTGTTAACAGGGTATTGATAGAGTCCTGGTAATAAATACTATCTTCTGCCTGCACCGCTTTTATGTTGGCCGTACCCTCGCTATGGATAGTAACGGTATCGCCGCTGATGGTTGCTACAGCAGGGTTGTCACTGGTATAAGTGAAGGCACCTGCACTGTTGCTGTGTGGCGGATTAATTACAAAAGAGCTGTCGTAAAAGGTTTTGTTGATCGGTCCAAAGTTGCTAAGGTTAGGACTGTTGAGCACTTTTACAAGGTTGGTGACGGTAACGGCACATCCTTTATTACTGGAGTAGCCGGTAACAGTAAACGTAGTATCTGCCAACGGACTAACGGTAAGGCTTGGCCCAATGACAGGAGCAGCACTAAAAATGCTAAAGTAAGAGCCGCTGCTTATTTCCATGTGCTCCCTGTCGGCATCTGCAAGGGCGCTGTTGAAAATAAACAATTCAGCAATATCTGCATCAGAGCTTTCACTACCATTGAGGTTGATACCATTGGGTCCGGTAATGCCGCCATTGCTTGCAATTAAAATACCGTTTTCGTAAAAAGATGTGGTACTTCCTGTAGAGGATCCGGTGTATACATAAGCATTGTTATCTGACGGATGGCCGCCGCCCTGGCTTACCCATCCTTCAAAATATGCTTGTTGGCTACTGCCATTCCACCAACCCAACAACCAATTGTTATTCAGGCCTGCCAGCACACGGCCACGTGCAGGTCCGGTTTGGCGTGCTGCATAGGTTACTGTAAACGGCACAGGAAAATTGGTACCGTTATACATATAATGCCCCTGTGGAAAATGCAGTACAGGTTTTCCGTTTAAACCAGCAGCAACAAAAACAGGTTGCTGACCAGCGTTAGGTTGAACTACATTATTGCCTTGTCCGCTTTGATCGTACATCACACTGCAATAGCCTGTTTCTGCACCCAGAAAACTATTGATGCCAGCAAGGTCTAATTCGGTATTTACAAAACCGAAATCTGCTTCTGCATTGTCATTACCTCTTCTGATGCGAAT
Source organism: Chitinophagales bacterium (assembly GCA_038320245.1). Classification (GTDB taxonomy): domain Bacteria; phylum Bacteroidota; class Bacteroidia; order Chitinophagales; family Chitinophagaceae; genus Ferruginibacter. The sequence goes on from JBBQEA010000253.1 coordinate 6,137, forward strand.
AGCTGCTGTACCATAATTGCTATTTAATTGACGAAGGCCAACCGCTAAAAGGCAATTACTTACCTCGTTCAGCGGAGTAGTATTAGGCCTGCCCCACACATAGCTGCTGGCACCAGCGGCGGTAAACGTAACAGCATTGCCTGCATAGATTGTGGGAAATACCGGGCTAACTAATACAGTGGGTGGCTCATCTACAATAACGGCCCCACTTACAGTTGAAGCTTTAGAAGTGCCATTACTTGCTGTGAGCACTGCATAATAATAAGTGGTGCCAACCACAGTAATTTCGGGCGTGTACGTATTACTGATAGCGCCTGTTATGGGCGTGCCGCCAGCGTTATTGTTGGTTGGGGTTTGATGCCATTGATAGGTGAAAGAACCTATGCCAATAGCCGCAACGCTAAAGGAAGAAGCGGTTCCATTTAGGCAAACCGCCTGAGGCGCTGTTGCTGGTTGTTGTGTAAAATTTATTGCACTGATGTCGAAATAAGCCGACTGATTGCCTTCCAGATTTTGTTGGTCGCTATTGGTTAACGCTGATGGTAATACAATGGCTTCGCTGATGTAACCTGTTAGCTGTAAGCTATTGCCAGCCCATGCACCAAGATCTATAGATGCATCATTATTTCTGTTACCGGTATAGCCAACATTGCCTTCTAACCCATTGGTGTAAATGGTGCAACTGGGGCTTGCATCGTTTAAGAAGCTTACTGTTTGTATGGCCAAATTGCTTAGTGGTGCAGCAGGGCCTGCAACAAATTCTCCATTGTGCCAGTTGTTTAAACTGGTAGTGCCAT
>JBBQEA010000254.1:0-6915 GCA_038320245.1 Chitinophagales bacterium
TCCATCAGGAAACTTTAAAATAGGCGCTTTTTTGTATGCAAGCCAAACTATATTTAATCACCAGGCGGGTAATTTTAATCACAACAATGGTAAAGTAATTTTTGATCCTACTGCTGCTACCTGCTCACAATATACCTATACAATTGATGTTGTACCTACAACACTGTTTTACGATATAGAAATTAATTCTGCCTATCAAACCTGTAATATCAATCATAGATTTGCAACAGCTGCAGGTGATACCGTTAAAGTTTCAAATAACCTTAACTATATCGATGGTATGTCTAATGCACATTTCAATGCATACGGCAATGTTGCGGTTGGTATTGGGTTTGATGGGGGTACGGGCTCTCTCCTATTTTCAAATGTAAATAATCAGAACTTTGATTTAACCGGGGCTACAACATTATTTGATGGACCGGTAATTATCAATAAATCCGCCGGGAATGTAACCTTACTTTCAAATTGTCAACTCGATGCAACCAATCAAAGTATTTCTTTTTTAAAGGGTAATTTAATTACTACGTCAGTTAATACATTAATTATTGGAGATAATGTGACTGCACTAAATGCCTCCGTAAATAGCTTTGTGGATGGTCCGGTAAAAAAAATTGGTAATGACGCATTCACGTTTCCGTTGGGTAAAAGTGGCCAGTATGGTCCAGCGTCCATAAGTGCTCCTGGTTTACTGACTGATGAGTTTACCGGAGAATATTTTCCTGTGGATCCAAATTCCAATTATAGTGTAACACAAAAAGATGCAATTCTTGATCACATAAGCCGGGCTGAATATTGGATGCTGGATAGAACCAATGGCGCTTCTAATGTTTCAGTTACTGTAAGCTGGGGTTATTATTCCAATGGCTATATTACAAATCTCACTGATGCAAGAGTGGCCGGCTGGAATGGCACAATCTGGAAAAATCTTGGCAACGGTGGCACAACAGGAACAACAGCAAATGGAACGGTTGTAACAAGCAGTGCAGTTAGCACTTTTGGGCCGTTTACATTGGCTTCTGCATCAACAAATAATCCGCTGTTACCAATAACAATTTGGGCAGGTACTTTAAATAATAACTGGAATGTTGCAGGCAACTGGGATAAAGGAGTACCTACGATTTCTTCATCTGCTTTAATCCCCTCCGTAGTAACTTATCCTACACTTAGCAGCAATCAAACAATCAGTAGCCTTATAATGAATACGGGTACATTTTTAAGCATATCCCCTTCAAATACTTTAAATATAACCGGAAATTACACCAACAATGGTAGTGTAAATGGCGAAGGTAACCTATCATTGAGTGGCATAATGGCACAAACGTATAGTGGAAATGGTACGATTTATAACCTTACCATCAATAATACAGCAGGCATTACCATTACCGGTGGCAGCAGTAATATGCTAAACATAACCGGAACGCTTACGCCAACTGCAGGTGTATTATATACCAATGGCCGTTTAACCTTAAAAAGTACCGCTACAGGCACGGCAAGGGTTGCACAAGGAAGCGCTGCAGGTAATTATATTAACGGCAATGTAACTTTTGAAAGATTTATACCCGCAAGAAGATCCTGGCGGTTGGTAAGTTTCCCCTTTAATGTAAGTGGATCACCAACAATAAATGCAGCTTTACAAGAAACTGCAGGAGGCTTAGGCACCAATCCCAATCCGGGTTACGGAACCCATATTACCGGTGGAACCGTAGCTAATGGCTTTGACCAAAACCCTGCGGGCAATGCTTCATTAAAAGAATTGGTTGGAAATGCATGGATAGGAATAACTACCACAAATCAATCTATCAGCAACAAGAAATCTTATTTCCTTTTTGTTCGTGGCTCCAGAGCAAATATCCTAAGTGCAGGTACTGCATCCATTGCAGACAATACTACGTTAAGAGGCACAGGCATTATCAATCAGGGAAGCCAGTCAATAAGCATTGCAGGAAGCGGTTGGCAGTTGGCAGGCAATCCATTTCCATCACCCATAAATTTAAGTGCTGTAGCAGCAACCAATAGCTCCTTCATCAACAACAATTTTAAATTTTGGGATCCGAGGTTAGGCGGCACCAATAATGTTGGAGGATATGTAACTGCCAGTTATGATGGCACCAAATATGACTATGCGCCTACACCTTCAAGCCCCATAACAGAATTTGCACAATCCGGTGCCTCCTTTTTGGTAGATGCAAAATCTGCCGGTACGCTCGTTATTAATGAGGCCCATAAAACATCATGCGGAACCGACCAGGTATTCAGGCCAATGGGCGAGCCTGCAAAACTTCGTATAAACCTTAAATCAATAAACAGCGACAACACCAGGCCAATAGTGGACGGCACCTTACTTGCTTTTGATGAAAATTTTGAAGACAGCATTGATCAATATGATGCAACCAAACTACCTATCAGCACTTTTGAAAATATCACGATGCTAAAAGGTGAAAATCTTTTATCGATAGAAAGAAAAAAACCAGTAAATAGTGCAGATACCATTTTCTTTAACCTCAATTACATGAAGGTAAAAAGTTATGAATTGGAAGTTACTGGAAGCAACTTTACCGATCCGTTGCTAAATGCTTTCCTGGTAGATGCTCAAACCGGGTACCAGCAGCAGTTAAACCTTAACGGCACCTATTCCTACAATTTTAGTATTGCGGCAGGATTTAATCCCAACAGGTTAAGTATCGTATTTCAAAAACAATCTGTAATAGTATTGCCTGTAACGTTAAAGGACTTTACTGCAGTTAAATTAAATAATAACCATATTGCCATAGAATGGAAGGTTCAAAATGAAGCTAGTATGGCTGGATACGAAATAGAAAAATCGATGGATGGCCTTCATTTTTCAAAAATCGGCTATCAAAATGCCTATAGCGCATTTAGCACAGCAGCCACCTATAACTGGCTTGATGAAAAAGGCTTTAACGGCACCAATATTTACAGGATAAAAATGATAGATAAGGATGGTCATTTTAAGTACAGTCCGGTTGTTTCTGTATCTATTAAAACGACTGGAAGTATCACCATATTCCCTAACCCGATTGAAAACAAAACGGTTCAATTGGTGATGAACGGAATGATAAAAGGAAACTATGTGCTTAACATTTATAATAAAGCAGGACAGGTTTTATTCTCAAACAAACTAATCCACAACGGCACTGACGCTAAAAAAACCATTGTACTTACCAATGAATTACCAGCTGGTATTTATAGTGCAGCCATTACAGATCCAAACGGAAATAGGGTGGTTATATTAATTGTTCAAATGTAAAAGATTACTAAAAAATATTTTGATCAGGAGTAAAAAATAGGTTGAAAAAATCACAAACCCTTGCAAATGCTTTTTACTATCGACGGTCCTTCATAAACAAAACCTGTCCATACCTGCAGCAGCGAAGCGCCTGCCTGTAATTTCTCTTTGGCATCTGCCGCAGTAAATATGCCGCCGCTTGCAATAATGGGTATTTGGCCATTGGTTTTTTGATAAATGTATTGAACAATTGTTGTAGTCCTTTTCTGCACTGGTAATCCACTTAATCCGCCAGCTCCTATATTTTTAATTTCGTCGGCTGTTGTTACAAGACCATCCCGGCTGATTGTTGTATTTGCAGCAACCAACCCATCTAATTTTATTTCCATAGCCAGCTCTATTACATCATCTATTTGTGGCGTAGTTAAATCGGGGGCTATTTTTAATAAAACTGGTTTAGGCTTTTGATGTTTAGCATTTAGTTGCTGCAGATTGGTTAATATTTTTCTAAGGGAATCTTTTTCCTGCAATTCTCTTAAACCCGGTGTATTAGGACTGCTGACATTCACCACAAAATAATCTACATATGGATGCAAGGCAGTAAAGCAAATTTCATAATCCTTCCACGCCTCTTCGTTTGGCGTAATTTTATTTTTTCCAATGTTGCCGCCAATGATAAGGCGTGAATGGTGAATGGTGGATGGTGAATGGTGAATGGTGAATGGTGAATTGGCTTCTGCTTTGGTGCTCTCTTCAATTACCCCTTGCCCATTGCCCATTGCCAATTTCTCATTGACCATTGCCCATTGACCATTGCCCATTGACCATTGACGAAGCCGCCCTGCAACCGCCTCCACTCCATCATTATTAAACCCCATCCTGTTAATGAGTGCTTTATCTTTTGGTAGCCGAAACAACCTCGGTTTGTCGTTGCCAGCTTGTGCTTTAGGCGTTACAGTACCAATTTCCACAAAGCCAAAACCAAGTGCTTCCAGCTCATTCAGGTATCGGGCATTTTTATCAAAACCTGCACCTAGGCCAACAGGATTTTTAAAGCTGATACCTAAAAACTTTGTTTCTAATGAAGTATTGGCTGGTGAAAAGAGGTGATGGAATATCTTTTTAAGACCCGGAATTTTGCACAGCAGTCGAAGGCTGTTCATTGAGAAATAATGCACCTTTTCAGGATCGAATAAAAAGAGAAAATCTCTTATAAGTTTATACATGTTGTGCAAATATAAATGAGTTTGATTTTTTGACAAGAACTGCTACCTTTGAAGTAGAAAGTTGCATAAACAACTATTTTGCCCCCATCCCCTAAAGGGGGGGGTAAAATAACATAATTAATCTCCTTGTCATCCGCCGGTTAGCGGAGATGGGGGCAAAAAATATTATCATGCAGGAAGCATATATCGTAGCAGGGTTCAGAACTGCTGTTGCAAAAAGTAAAAAAGGCGGTTTCAGGTTTACAAGACCTGATGATTTAGCCATTGATGTTATTAAAGGTTTACTGGCAAGCGTTCCGCAATTGGATGCAAAAAGGGTAGATGATGTAATTGTGGGAAATGCTGTACCTGAGGCTGAGCAAGGCTTACAGGTTGGCAGAATGATTTCTGCCAAAGCAGTTGGCATTCAGGCGCCGGGCATTACCATCAACCGGTATTGTGCAAGTGGTTTGGAAAGTATAGCTATGGCAACTGCCAAAATCCGTACGGGCATGGCAGAATGTATTATTGCCGGTGGTGTAGAAAGTATGAGCCTTGTGCCTACTGCAGGCTGGAAAACTTCACCTTCCTATTCCATCGCCAAAGAAGAGCCGGATTTTTACCTAAGCATGGGTTTAACCGCCGAAGCTGTAGCAAAAGAATACAATGTAAGCCGGGAAGATCAGGATGAATTTAGCTACAAAAGTCATGTAAAAGCTGGCAACGCCATTGCCAATGGATATTTTAAAAGTGGCATTCTACCGATAACTGTTGAGCAGGTGTACCTGGATGAAAAAGGCAAAAAGCAACAAAAGAATTACATAGTTGATACCGATGAAGGTGTAAGGGCAGATACCTCCGTTGAAGGACTGGCAAAACTAAAACCGGCATTTGCTTTGGGAGGCTGCGTTACAGCAGGTAACAGCTCACAAACCAGTGATGGCGCTGCTTTTGTAATAGTAATGAGTGAGCGTATGGTGAATGAGCTGGGTTTAAAGCCCATAGCAAGACTGGTAAATTGTGCCAGCGCCGGCGTGCATCCACGTATTATGGGTATTGGCCCGGTAGAGGCTATTCCAAAAGTTTTACGCCAGGCAAATATGACAATCGGCGATATTGATTTAATAGAACTAAATGAGGCATTTGCTTCTCAAGCTTTGGCCGTAATAAGACAATTAAATCTAAACCCTGAAATTGTAAATATAAATGGAGGTGCTATTGCATTGGGTCATCCGCTTGGATGCACCGGTGCCAAACTTACCATACAGGTTGTAAATGATATGAAGCGATTGAATAAAAAATATGGCATTGTATCGGCCTGTGTTGGCGGCGGGCAGGGCATTGCAGGAATTATTGAAAATATTGATTGAGGATAACCAGCTGTATTATATTATTAAATGGCTGTTGAAATGGTAGTACTTTTATACTACCATTTTTTCATTTAAAATATAATCGTATGAAAAAAGCCTGCTTAACAATTATAGTTTCTATTTTATCTATTGCAGCTGTTTCTGCTCAAAAATCAGTTGGTATTAACAATACAGGCGCTTCAGCTAATTCAAGTGCTATGCTGGATGTTGCCAGTACAACGAAGGGCATGTTGATACCCAGAATGACAACAGTTCAACGAACAGGTATCATCAACACTGCTGTTGGCCTGATGGTATTTGATACAAATACCAATAGCTTCTGGTATTACCAGGCTGCCGGATGGACGGAACTTGAGAGCACCAGTTCCAGTCCATGGCAAAAAAACGGAAATGATATTTACAACAAGAACTCCGGCAATGTAGGTATTGGAATTGCTGCACCCACAAAGAAGCTCCAAGTTACAGGCGGAATTAAAGCAGATCAGATTTTTATAAATGGCGGCAACTCCGGTGACTTCTTGATTAATAATGGCAATGGTGGATTAATAGGCTTTAAAAAAGGTTTTTCGGGACTGGGGTTAAATTACTGCATAGCCATCACAGGAGTTTATCCGTCCCAAAATAGGCCTGCTTCTATTAATGATTCTTCTATGGTATTAGCTCCAACTGGTATCGACCCATTTATTGGTGAAATAATATTATTTGCCGGAAATTTTCCACCAAGAGGTTATGCTTATTGCAATGGCCAACTACTACCTATTTCTGGGAACGAAGCATTGTTCTCCCTCTTAGGTACAACCTATGGTGGTAATGGTGTCAACAATTTTGCTCTCCCGGATTTAAGAGATGCAGTACCGGTTCATGCAGGGGCTGGTATTAACTGGCAGTTGGGAGAAAAAAACTGATAATGATTTATACAACTATAATTCTTTCGCCTCCGTGGTCGGTGTCGCCACCAATGCTATCAAATTAGTAGCTTTTCGTTAGTTATTGTTATTGTGTCAAGCATTACCTCCAGAAACGTCATACAATTTTACACCTTATTGCATAAAAATATCTGCTCCCTTTTGGAAGGTAATTTTGTTTGCCGGTG
>JBBQEA010000255.1:0-6862 GCA_038320245.1 Chitinophagales bacterium
AAAGCTACACTTGCAAATGCTGCAGATAAAAGTTTACTTGAAGGGTTTTTATCTTTCAGCGGCAGGTATAGAATTTTGGGTTACAATGGTTCTCAGTTTAGTCAATTGGGTACCGTATTTCAGGCTTCTTTAAACTTTAAATTTTAAAGAATTTTCTTTTTAGTAACTACTCAATACAAGGCTGGTCTTCACAAAGAAGACCAGCCTTCTTTTTTAAAGAATTTTATTTATATTCATAGTAATAATAATAATGAAAATACTTAACAGTACAATAGAGGATATGCCTGGGATATTTAAATTGTACGATGAAGCTATAGTGTACCAACAAACAAAATTTCATAAGCATTGGCAGGGCTTTGATGAATTGCTGATACAAAAAGAAATTGAACAAAACAGTCAATATAAAATTATAGAAGATGGTACGATAGTATGCATATTTGCAGTAACTTTTAGTGATGCATTAATTTGGGGCGATAAGGATAAAGAGCCTTCAATTTATATTCATCGTATTGTTACCAATCCATTGTTTAGGGGAAAGGGGTATGTAAAAAATATAGTTGAATGGGCAATTAATTTTGGTAGCAATAACGGTAAGAAATTTTTACGGATGGATACCTGGGGCGATAATGAAAAATTGATTAAATACTATACGAGTTGTGGTTTTAAATTTTTGGGGCTAACAAATTCGATAGCAGATGATGGATTACCGAAGCATTACCAGGGTATCCGGTTAAGTCTGTTTGAAATTGCAATTTGAATTTTTGTAACGAAGTGTTTTATGAATAAACTGTGTAACCTTTAATAGCGAATCAAACGAAAGATAAAACCTCTAAACTCATTAACGGCAAAAAATAAGTTCTAAAAATAAAGTTATGGCAATGTATGATAATGAAAATACTGTTGAAAAATCCTTCGATCTCAATTATATTTCAGAGCATTTGATACAGGCTCAATGGGCCGAGTTTATTGAATTGAAAAAAGTAATTACAGATTTGTACAAAATAAAAGGCAGTCCAATTACTATACTTGATATTGGTATTGGTAATGCCCGGATTCCAAAACATTTATGTGGTGTAAAGGAAATCTGGAACATGGTAGCCAGTTATGATGGTACCGATAATGCCCAGGCATGCGTGGATATTTCTAATAAAAACATTGCTGATTTACATATCCAAGACAAAGTAGCAGCCTTTTTTTTTGAAGCCAGCAACCTCAATAACTGGAATAAAAAATATGACATGATTATTACCACCTGGTTTACAGCTGGTAATTTTTACCCGGACAATTTCCCATTTGAAACCTATTCTTCTAATGCAGAAAGACTTGATCTTTCCACCAACGAAAAATTTACATCAATTTTTAAAAATGCCTATAACCTGCTTAACCCAGGCGGAGAAATTGTAATTGGGGCTTGCTACAAAGACAATGAGAGTACCCGCTTGAAGCAGGAAGAATCCTATAAAAAAATGGGAATGACTGTTATCACAAGCCCTGCGGATAGTTTTACAGCAACTAAGGAAGGCTTTTGGAGCCAGCGGTTTACTAAAGAAAAACTTTTTAGTTACCTGCCTTTCGTTGACCGAAGTAAAATTGTATTTAGAGAATTAGATACCTATAATTATGCCATGCAGGTATGTATAATGAAATAACGCACTCCTTTATAAAATATAATATTTGAGGGTTTTAATCTTGCACGGCAAGCACGGGCACTTTGCTTTGATATATAAGCTTATTGGTATGTTGCGTTTTAAATAATCTTTCAAAAAAACTGTGGTATTTAGGCCCAATGATAATAAGGTCAATATGCTGATCTTGTACAAATAGTTCAACGGATTCCTGGAAATCAAACAATCGCATAAAATAAAATTCCGGTTTAAATTCTTTCATTAGTTCGGCCATTTTATCTCTTTGCGCTCTATACTCCAGCGTAAGAGTAAGGTAATGACTATCATCAACATTTAAAATATGAAGACACGGGTGAAAGTCTTGTAAAATTCTTTTTATAGATAGCAATGTAGGCGTTTCTTCTACAGATTTTAGTTCGGATGTTATCAATGCATTTGATAAACTAGTAAACTGGGCGGTTTCCGGTACAATCAGTACAGGGCATACTCCTTTTTCTGCAATTTTTAAAGTGTTGCTGCCAGAAAATCGCTGTCCCAGTGATGTTTTGCTGCTAAGGCCCATTACTATCATGTAAGCCCTTTTCACATGGGCGTATGCATTAAGACAATCAATAAAGTTATCGCCTGTTTCTATAAAAGTTTCAATTGATGGAGCAGACACTTCCAACTCTGTTTTAAGACTCTGTAATAATTTATCTGCATACACAGCATCCTTTTCGTCGGAATAAAAATGATATAAAATCAACCTTACATTTTCCTTTCCCTGGTACATTCCTACAGCATAATGGGCTGCATTATAAGATGTGAGAGAAAAATCCAAAGGAACAATTACTATACGCATCGGCTAAAAATTTTGTACAAATTAAGCGAAAATACCAACTTTTCACATTTTTAATAACGCTAAAACTTTTTTTAGTATTCACACTAACCTATTATTCAATTAACTAGCATAACAACAACGCTATAATCCTTTTGTTCTCAAGTTTTATTGTCATTCACTAAAATTACAAGCTATTATTTCATTCGCCAATTAACACATTTATTTACCGTCTATGTAAACTAATGTATTGTGTTATGCAAAGTACCTACTTTTGTTATGTAATATTTTTAACAAAGTATAAAGCATAACCATGAAACATTTATTTATCCTGCTGACTGCAATGAGTTTTAGTATCATCAGCATAGCACAAACGCCTAAAAACGGCAAAATTACAGGGAGCATTAAAGATGGTGGTAATCAAAAAATTATTGACGCCGCTACCATCACATTATTAAATGCCACCGATAGCAGCCTGGTTAAGACTGCCATAACTGACAAGGATGGCAATTTTATGTTTGAAAAAGTAAACAACGGTAACTATTTAGTTGCTGCCAGTTCCATAGGCCACAGCCTGGTGTACAGCACTTCGTTTTTGGTTGATGAAAATCACAGCAACATTAACCTTGATGTTTTGCAGTTAATTCCGAGTAGCAAAAATTTGAATGAAGTTGTAGTAACTAACAAAAAGCAACTTATTGAGCGTAAGGCAGATCGTACTGTAATAAATGTAGACGCCGCCATTAGCAACGCAGGTACTACCGCATTGGAAGTACTGGAAAAAAGCCCGGGTGTTACAGTCGATAAAGACGGTAATATAAGTCTTAAAGGTAAACAAGGTGTAATGATCATGCTCGATGGCAAACCTTCTTATTTAACCGGGCAGGAACTTACCAACTTATTAAAATCGATGCCATCAGCCAATTTGGACCAGATAGAAATTATGACAAACCCTTCTGCCAAATATGATGCGGCTGGTAATGCCGGAATTATAAATATCAAAACTAAAAAAAATAAGCAGGTTGGTTTTAATGGCAATATCAATCTCGGTTACGGACAAGGCATTTACGGCAAAACCAACAACAGCCTTAATCTTAACTATCGTACCGGCAAGTTTAATTTGTTTGGATCGGTAAGTGGCAATTACAGGAAAGGTTTCCAGCATCTTGATATTACCCGTAAGTATAAAAATGCTGACCAAACGCTCAATGCAATATTTGAACAGGAGGCCGGCTTAAATAGAATTAATCAAAATTATAATTCTAAAATAGGTGCTGATTTTTATGCAAGCAAAAAAACTACTATTGGAGTTGTACTAACAGGGTTTACTACGCCTTCTTCCGAGAAAAATTATAACACTAGTTTTTTAAAGAATAATGTTAACGTAGTAGATTCAATTGTTACAGCTTCCAGCTACGAAAAATCCGACTGGAAAAATGGTGCAGTCAATCTTAATTTTCGCCGCCAGATTGATTCTACAGGCAGGGAATTAACAGCGGATATTGATTACATTACGTATAAAGCCAACAGGGATCAAAATTTCATTAATACATCCTACACCGGTAATTGGAGTAAAAAATTTACGGATAACCTGGTAGGGGAGTTGCCCTCTCTCATCAATATTTATACAGCAAAAATTGATTATACCCACCCATTAAAATCTGGGTTAAAAGTTGAAACAGGACTAAAAACAAGTTTTGTGAAAACAGATAATAAGGCTGGTTATTTTAATATTTTGGATAATGAAAAATTACCAGATTATGAAAAAACAAATCAATTTGTTTACAAAGAAAACATCAATGCCGCCTATCTTAACTTAAGCAAGGAAATAAAGAAATGGAGTTTTCAAACCGGTCTTCGTTTGGAAAACACCAATATAGAAGGTAACCAATTTGGTAATCCACAACGTACAGATAGTTCGTTTAAACAAAATTATACCAGTCTTTTTCCAACACTGTTTGTAAGCTATAATGCCAATGAAAAAAATCAGTTCAGTTTTTCCTATGGCCGTCGCATCAACAGGCCGGATTATGAAGATTTGAACCCATTTTTATTTTTCCTTGATAAATATACCTATGGTGGCGGTAACCCATTTTTAAAGCCATCTTATGCAAATACTTTGGAAGCGTCGCATACATTTAATCAGTTTTTAACTACTACCGTAAATTATACCAATACCAAAAATTTGTTTGCAGATGTATTTGAACAAAAGGGCTATGCAACCGTAATAAAAAAGGGCAATTTTGGCCAGACAAATACTGCCAGCATATCTATGAGTGCACAAATACCCGTAAAAAAATGGTGGATGCTGATAGCTTACAATGAATACAATTATAGCCAATACAAAGGGTTGTTGAATGGCGAAAATATAAATATAGCAGCAGGTAATTATTTAATCAACCTTAATAACCAGATTACACTTAAAAAAGGCTGGAGTGCAGAACTATCGGGCTTCTACCGCACACCGGGCATTGAAGGGCAGATAAAAATAGGCCATTTGGGTCAGGTGAATGTTGGGGTACAAAAACAAGTATTAAAAAGTAAAGGCTCAGTTAAGCTGAATATCCGGGATATATTTTATACCATGCCGGTTAGTGGCAGCATTAAGTTCCAACGCACTGAGGCAACCTTTGCTCAACGAAACGATTCAAGAGTAGCAACAATAAGTTTTGTTTACCGCTTTGGTAAACCAATAAAAGGTGCACAAAAAAGACAAACAGGTGGTGCAGGCACAGAACAAAACAGGGTGAAAACCAGCAGCAATTAACTACGTACTAATACAACTATTTTTAAATGCAGCTTTTACAGGCTGCATTTTTTTATTTATTAGTATCTGTCAATTATCATCATTTGGATAGTGCCAAAAAATAGAAAAAAATTTATAAGAAAAACTATTTACAAATAAATCAACCTATTTTACAGCTACAAATTAAATACTCCTGTTAATTATGAAAAAAATTATTATCGTTTCCATCTCCCTTTTTTTGATTGTGTCCTCCTGTAAAAAAGAAGGAAGTGCCACTACTGTTCCAACTTGCAATAAAACTGTAGCAGATATTGCCGGTACCTATTCCATCGTAAAAGTAGAGGCCGGGCTTGCGGAACCTTTAAGTGATATTACCAATACAGAAATTAAACCTTGCCAAATTGATGATAAATTAGTGCTTAACGCAAATGGAACCAGCCTATATCAGGATGCTGGAACTGCCTGTAGTCCTAATGGTTCAGCAGCAGGTAACTGGTCTATTGGTGGTGATGGTAAAATATCCGCTAACCTCGGTATTGCAGATGTAGCCAACGCAACGATAGTTTCTTTTGATTGCAAAACATTGGTGTTGTTGGGCGATAGAATGGTAAGTGGGCTCTCTGTAAAATTCAGAGTTACCCTAATAAAATAATTCTTTCTCATAACTATTTGCAGTGTTAATTTTGTAACAAATTATTTCATCATGCCATCATTCGATTTTAGCAGCAAGGTAGATTTGCAAACATTAGACAATGCCATCAACACCGTAACAAAAGAGATTACCAACCGTTTCGATTTTAAGGGGAGTCATGTAGTGATTGATTTAAATAAAAAGGATTTCAAGGTAAACCTGGAAGCTGACAGTGAAATGAAAATCAGTCAGATTATAGACGTAATGATTAGCCGCAGTATGAAACAAGGTCTTGCTGCCGAGATTTATGATCTTAGCAAAGAACCCTTCCAAAGTGGTAAAACCACCAAGCAGGAAGTACCGGTAAGAAACGGCATTAAACAGGAAGATGCAAAAAAAATAGTGAAACTTATAAAAGACAGCGGTCTTAAAGTACAGGCTGCCATCATGGATGATATCATCCGTATTACTGCCAAAAAAATTGATGATTTACAGGATGTAATACAAGCCTCCAAAGGCTGGGACCTTGGAATTGCCTTGCAAGTGGTAAACTTGAAAAGTTAAGCCCCGGGCCCCAAAAAAGATAGAAAGCAACAGCCTGCCTGTTCAAATACTTAAATTAAAATACCCAACTGAACGCTACTTCATCAGGATGTTGTTTAATTGTAATGCAGAAAAATACCGGCTGGCATTTGAGATTTTGGGAGCTGAGTTAAGTGCTGTTTGTTTTTTGAAACTTTTCCCTTATTTTTGCCGTCCTTTTAAAAAAAGCATGGCAAAATCCATGCACAAACTTTTACAATTATGAAAAAAGATTTGCATCCAAAAAATTACCGCTTTGTAATATTCAAAGATATGAGTAATGGTTACCAGTTTTTAAGCCGCTCTACTGCTGATAGCAAAGAGATGGTTAAATGGGAAGATGGTAATGAATACCCTGTAATTAAACTAGAGATTTCAAATACTTCACATCCTTTCTATACAGGTAAAAATGTATTGGTGGATACTGCAGGTCGTATTGATAAATTTAAAAAACGTTACGA
>JBBQEA010000256.1:0-6830 GCA_038320245.1 Chitinophagales bacterium
GTATTTAGTACTTAGTATTTAGTACTTAGTATTTAGTACTTAGACTGGGTCAGCTTTCATTAACAGTTTGAGTTTTTGTAAATAAAACCCCGACAGCGGTTAAAAACCCTGTTGAAGGTTGTGATAGCAAAGGGTCTATAATTTTTTTACACTTTCTATTAATTGCGATGAGTATTTAGTACTTAGTATTTAGTACTTAGACTGGTGCAGCCCGCAGAAGTTGGTTTAGTTATTTGAATGGCGCAACCCCGACAGGGGTTAAAATACCGCTAGTTTTCTGTACTGTCGGCGGTTGTGATACTAGGGGATTTCCAAATTTTTACGCTTTCGGTTAATCCCTTTCAATTTCTATTGCCCAATTACAAAGGGTTCAACAATAGTTTACATCGCTTGTCTGGCCTTTAATTCAAGGTATTTATTGATGGCGTTCACCGTCAATTTTTCCGGTGCTGTAAGAATTGAAAGAATACCATACTTCAGCAGCTCCTTTACAATCAGTCTTTTTTCGTAGGCAAATTTTTCTGCAATGGTCTTGGCATAAACTTCTTCAACAGTAGCGGCAGTACCTGCAGCTACTGTTGCCAGTGAAGTATTTTCAAAAAACACCAACAACAGCAAATGATGTTTTGCAATAGAACGCAGGTAGGGTAACTGCCGCTTTAAACCCGACATCGATTCAAAATTAGTAAACAATACCAGCAGGCTGCGTTGCTTTACCCTGCTGCGTAATTGCAGGTACAGCATTTCATAATCGCTCTCCAAAAAAGCGGTTTCTTCGTTGTACAACAATTGCAAAATATTGGCTTTTTGAATCGGTTTTCTGTCTGCCGCCAGCATGGTACCCATCTTATTGGCAAAAGTTATCAGTCCTACCCTATCTTGTTTTTGCAGACAAACATTGCTGAGAACGAGGCTGCTGTTAATGGCATAATCCAATAAACTAAGGTCGCCAAATGGCATTTTCATCAGCCTGCCTTTGTCAATAATACAATACACCTGCTGGCTTTTTTCATCACTAAAATTATTCACCATCATCGATTGCCTGCGTGCGGTAGCCTTCCAGTTAATGGTTCGGATATCATCTCCTCTTACATATTCTTTTATTTGCTCAAACTCCATGCTGTGGCCAATTTTACGCATGCGCTTGCTGCCATGTTCTGTTTGGATAGTGGTTTGCGAAAGCAATTGAAATTTGCGCAACTGCATAAAAGAGGGATATACCGAAACCATCGTGGAACTTTCAACGTCATGCCTGCGAAGCAGCAAGCCGAGCCTCGATTGAATGTAGAGGATGATATTCCCAAACTTATATTCACCCCTCACAGCTGGTTGAAGGCTGTAGCTGATATTTTTTTGTTGCCTTGCTTTAAAGCGGCTTTGCATCATCCAATCCCGCTGTTGCAGTTGTACGGGTAACTCATCAATAATTTTAATGATGGTTTCAAAAGGCATGTTGTTGGTAACCTGCAGTGTTACCCGGTTAGCATCGCCGTTGCTAAATCGCTCGGCCATAAGTCGTTTGGCACGAGGCGGTTTGCCTGAAAATAAAAAAAAGTAATCTGCCAGCATTAGTGCCCCTAATAAAAATAAAGCTGCTTTAGGAATGATCAGCAAAGGCGTAAAATAAAAAGAAGCGATAAACAGCACAATGCAAGCACCTACTGCCAGGTAAAACCGGGTAGTTAAATAGAGTTGCCCAATGTATTTTTTATAAACTGTCATTTTTGGTTATTGGTTAGTTGTTTACCCCCATCCCCTAAAGGGGAGTTATTTAACGTGTCTAATATTTTCGATGATTGATCGAAAATCATAATTCACAAATCAGCAGTCTACCCCCATCCCCTAAAGGGGAGTTATTTAACGGGCCTAATATTTTCGATGACTGATCGAAAATCATAATTCATAAATCCGCAGTCTACCCCCATCCCCTAAAGGGGAGTTATTTAACGTGTCTAATATTTTCGATGACTGATCGAAGTTCATGATTCACAAATCAGCAGTCTGCCCCCATCCCCTGAAGGGGAGTTATTTAACGTGTCTAATATTTTCGATGACTGATCGAAAATCATAATTCATAAATTGAACATCACACATCAAAAATCACAATTCACAGATCACCGATCTGCCCTACCGCGGCACTTCGATTGTTCTTAGTATATTTTCAATTAACTCATCAGCGGTGATGCCCTCCATTTCTTTTTCGGGTGTTAATATTATACGATGGCGCAATACGGGTGTTGCCATTTCCTTAATGTCTTCGGGTGTTACAAAATCTCTTCCCTTTATGGCGGCACTGGCTTTGGCTGATCGTAAAATGGCAAGCGAAGCTCTCGGCGAAGCGCCTAAATACAGTGCCGGGTTGTTTCTTGTTTCATTTACTATTTTAGCTATAAACTCAATCAGCTTTGGCTCCACAAATACAGATTGTATGGTGGTTCTGTATGCATGCAATTGATCTGGTGTCAATATCTTTTCAATCGTCTGCAATAAGGCACTGGCGGACATTCCATGCTGTTTGTTCAGGATATCAATCTCTTCCGTAAGGGACGGATATTGCACATCAATTTTAAAAATGAATCTGTCAAGCTGGGCTTCGGGAAGTCTATAAGTTCCTTCTTGTTCTATGGGGTTTTGAGTTGCTACAATAATAAACGGATAGCGCATTGCGTAAGTAATTCCATCTACCGTAACCTGCCTTTCTTCCATTACCTCAAACAAAGCAGCCTGTGTTTTTGCCGGCGCCCTGTTAATTTCATCAATCAAAATGATATTGCTGAAAACCGGCCCCGGTTTAAAATTAAATTCACCTTCCTTTGAATTAAATACGGTGGTGCCCACTACATCGCTAGGCATCAGGTCGGGCGTAAACTGTATCCTGGAAAAATCGGAATCAATTACTTTGGCAAGCAGTTTAGCTGTTAAAGTTTTGGCAACTCCGGGAACACCTTCTATCAAAATATGTCCATCGCAAAGCAATCCAATCAACAATAAATCCAGCATTTTGTATTGCCCTACAATCACCTTGCTCATTTCGCTCCGGATGTTTACCACACTATCGTTAAGGGCAGAAAGATCGAGCCGCTGTTCAAAAATATTTTCTTCCATTATGTTTTCGTTTTATAAAAGCTTTCTATTTGCTGATTGAGTAATAATAATTCCTGGTCGCTGATGGCATAAGATTCCTGAATGAGTTGTATGTGTGCAAATAACTTTTCTGTATCCATAAAAGGCATATTGCTTTTGCGGCTCAACGTGTGCAAAAATGAATCGTTTACCTGGCTGGTATTTAAAAAATATTGGTTACGGATATGTTCAAAAAAATAAGTAATCATTTTATCAGCAATACCCTTGTTATCTTTTTTTTGAAGGTACAACCTGCTGACTGTTTCAGCAAATGCAACGGAGGTGTTGATGTTGGGCGGCAATTCTTCCATCACTCTTTGCCTTCGCTTACTGCCAAAAAAAAGGTACAACAGCAGCAATGCAATCAACAACCCAAAAGCCCATGCCATTGCAGGAAATTGCAGTAAAACTGCCAACCCTGTTTTATTGTCTTTGTCGGAAGGCGCTCTATATCTTTTGTTGTAAAAATCATCCCATATTACATGTTCCGGCTCAGCAGGAACAAACGACAAAGCCTGTTGCAGGTAATTATAATTATTACGCTGCAGCAAAAAGTAATTGCTGAAAGCCCTTGGTTCGCAGTGTATAAAAAAACGGCCTCTTCCATAAAATACCACTAAAAAATTGGGTTTACCATTTTCATTCACCCCTAATATTTTAATGGCACTATCAGCAATAGTGGTAAAATTATTTTTAAAAGGGAAATAAAAATAGGCATAACGGGTACTGTCAAAAAAGTGTACGGTGTTTAACCTAACCGATGTGTACTGCATATCTTCCAATATCATAAAAGCAGATTTTGGGGTAATGGAAACCCCCAGGAAATCTAAAAAACTACTATCGAAATTTTCACTTGCAATAAACATATTGTTACCCTTTTCCACAAACGATTTCATTGCATCAACGCCTTGCTCACCAACAAAATAATTTTTACTAACGTTTATGTAGAGTGCGCCTGTATCTTCAAAATGCAAGAGGCTGGTTTCAAGCTTATCTTTTCTAACCCGTATATCATTGTTTTTAAATAGCTGTGTTGCCTGTTTAAAAAAAACATATCCGCCAAAAGGGTTTTTATCATTTTTAGAATAACTTTCTTTTAAAGTGGGTATTTCACTACGCTGTTTAGTGCATGCATACATTGATAGCGTTAAGATAAAGAGGCAATAATATGTAGAGCTTTTTTTCAACTGGATTTATACCTGCTTGTTAAATGACGTAAACTTTTTTTGCAGCGCAGTAAAACCGGCTTCATCCAGTAAAAAATACCCATACCATGCATATTCATAATGCAAAGTAAGCAATGAAAATTCCTGCCGGTATGGTTGATTATTTATTTCCATCAGGTATTGATTATTTGTTTTATCCTGCGAATAGACGATTGCACCTGCAACAATTAATCGCTGCAACGACTGCAGGTACAGGTACCTTGTGGCAAGCCGGTAATCTCCATTGCTGATGGCATGTTTAAGCAGCCTGTTGTAGTCTACTGAAACGGGATCCTGTTGTTCTTCTTCCTGCAACGGCTTAATTTGGGCAGTTGCAGATCGACGTAGAAAAAAACCTTCCGCAAAAAATAATTTTACAATAATAAATACTATCAGGAAAGCAGCTAGTGACCAAAAAATAATTTTAGTAAGCGGGGAAGAAAAAAAACGAATCAGAAACGAGAAACGGTTTGTTGTAGCAGCAATACCGGCTGCTTGTTTTTGTTGCAGGTCTTTTAAAAGGCTATCCAGTTTTTTGGCATAGGCCAACTGCTTTTCATTTTTTAAATCCCGGGCATTGTCGCTGGTAATAAATAATTGGTTGCTGATGAGGCTTGTATCAGGCTTAGCCGTTTTAAAGTTGTTCACCACATTATCCTCGCTGTAAGTACTATCTTCCGTTGCTGCCTGAACCAGCATGGTATCATTTACATTGTCTTTGGAATAAAGAATTGACGAGTCTTTATAAATATAATTATCAGCCTCCTGGGCATTGCATTTCGTACTTATTAAAAGCAATAACAGCGGTGCCAGAAAATATTTAATAGTGGATAAAATCATTGCCTGGTAAAAATAATTACAAATTTGAATCAATTAGTACTGGTAGTTATCAATTTAGGGAACTCAAATGCTGGCGGGTTTAGCAGTGGCAATCCAACTGAACGATAATTTATTTTGCAGGGGCACATTGTTCATTCTTTTATGCAACCGGATGGGATACAAAACAAAATACCAGCCTATAAAAGAAAGTGAGGCGCCTAAAATAATAGCACTTACCCAAACGGGCATACCAGCATTATTTTCCTTGTCGAATGTATTGCTCATTAAATGCGTTAGATAACTTTCAAAAAAAGCAGCAAGAATAAAAATGGGTACCAATACAATCATAATTTTAAGTGCATCTTTTACACCTCGTTTAAAAGAATTAAGCCTGCTGTAAGTACCGGGAAAAATTACAGCATAGGCAATAATAAACCCTGCAGCGGCGGCAATTATCAGTGCCAGCATTTCCAGGGTACCATGTACCCATATTACCATTACCGATTTAAAGCCAAGTCCTTTTGCAAAAAACATGTATTGAAAACAACCCAGCATCAGGCCATTTTGCCACATGGCATATAATGTTCCAACACCTGCCAAAAGCCCTCCTATCGCCATCAAAAATGCAATAAAAGTATTGTTCATGGCAATGCGAACAAACATGGTAAATGGATTTTCATCTTTATAAACACCAAATGGATCGCCTTTTGCAATGTTCTCTTCTGTCATATCAACATAAGCATCGCCCAGTACGCCACGTATAAATGTTTCGTCCTTTGCCGAACTAAATACACCAATAAAAACAAAACAGCTAAAAACCAGGAAGGTAAACAGGAATATAGTGTGGTATTTTTTAAACAACAATGGGAGTTCGTACTTCCAGAATGAAAAAAAACGGCTGTATTTTTCCTTTTTATTTTTGTAAATACTCAAATAAATATCGGCTGCAATGGCGTTTATCCAGCGGGTAACCTTACTTTTTGGATAAAATGTTTTGGCATAAGAAAGATCATCTACCAGGGTAACAAAGCGCTCGGCCGTTTCATCGGGATCATCCGTTTTTTCATGCTGGTACCTGTTCCATTTATCAACATTCCGCTTTATAAACATTCCTTCACGCATTTGCTAAAAGTAAAGAAATATTCTATAACAAACCAAGGTTGTAACAGCAGCTTTTCTTAAAAATTAAATTAGCCCCACAATATGCTTTCCCTATTTGAAAACGGCAGTAAATAATAAAAAATCGATGATAACTTAAAAAAAGTAATAATAAAAAGATATTGGCTGATAAATAACTTTATATTTAATACTTATTTTAACAAAAAATCAATCATTATGAAACTAACAAAAGTTTTGATGGCAGTAGCCATTATTGCAACTACATCATTTGTAAGTTGTAGTCCAAAGGATGCAGATATTAAGACTGCAATTGAAGAAAAAATTAACACTACACCTGCCATGATGGGGGCTACTGTAGATGTAAAAGATGGTATTGCCACTATTAGTGGTGAACTTAAAGATCCTGAAAGCAAAGCGATGGCTGAAAAAGAAATTGCCGGAGTTAAAGGGGTAAAATCTGTAGTTAACAATTGTACTGTAGCACCTCCGCCTCCACCTCCTGCTCCCGTTGTTATTGCTGCCGACGACCCATTAACAATGGCTGTAACGGATGCTATCAAAGAT
>JBBQEA010000257.1:0-6770 GCA_038320245.1 Chitinophagales bacterium
CTACTGCTGGTGTAAATGTCTAATAAACGTTTGTGCGTACACAATTGAAATTGCTCTCTTGCTTTTTTATTTACGTGAGGAGCTCTCAATACAGTAAAAATCTTCTTATGTGTAGGTAATGGAATTGGTCCGGTTACTACAGCACCTGTACTGCGTACAGTCTTAACGATTTTTTCTGCTGATTTATCAACTAAGTTGTGGTCGTAAGACTGAAGTTTTATTCTGATTCGTTGTGACATATTAAAGAACTTTAAACTTGCGTTTTTTATTTTGGATTGCAAAGGTAGGGGGATGAATTGAAAATGCAAAAGGTTTTTGTAAAGTTTTTTAAAATATTTTCCCATCAGCGATACTGTGTTAAATGGTTTAATTAACTATACTATCCCACAAGCCAATGTCAGCCTGATTTTATGTGAAATCAGCGAGGCAAATTAAGCTGGTTAAATAGTTCATCTAATACTCCTTTTAGTATCTTAGCAACTTTAAAAAAGCCAATATTATTTTAATAATTATAAATGGAAGTAGAAAAATTCAAACAGTTACGAATTGTTTTTATGGGTACACCTGAGTTTGCAGTAGCTTCTTTGAACGCACTGGTAACAGCAGGATGTAATATTGTGGGTGTGATAACTGCCCCCGACAAACCCGGTGGGCGGGGTATGCAACTGCAACAGAGTGCTGTAAAAAAATATGCCGTTGAAAATAACCTTCATATTCTCCAGCCAGAAAAATTAAAGAATCCCGAATTTTTAGCTGAATTGAAATCACTCGATGCCGATTTACAAATTGTTGTTGCATTCCGGATGTTGCCTGAACTGGTTTGGAATATGCCCCCCATGGGTTCGGTGAATTTACATGGAAGTTTGTTGCCTCAATACCGTGGCGCCGCACCCATCAACTGGGCAGTAATTAACGGAGAGAGAGAGACAGGTGTTACCACTTTTAAGCTGCAGCATGAAATTGATACCGGCGATATTTTATTGCAGGAAAGTTTTGTGATTGGAGAAAATGATACTGCCGGAACAGTGCATGATAAGATGAAGGAAATTGGTGCAGGCTTACTTTTAAAAACGGTAAAGGGTTTAGCAGATGGAACACTAGAGGAAAGACAGCAATCGGCAATGGGCAATGGGCAATGGACGATAGGCAATGAGCAATCTGCAACGGTCAATCATCAATTGCCAATAGTAGGACTTCAAAATTTAGAGACCCTTTCACCATTCACCATTCACAATTCACCAAAACATGCACCAAAGATATTTACCGAAACCTGCCAGATAGATTGGACAAAAACTACAGATGAGGTATTTAATTTAATCCGTGGATTATCGCCCTACCCTACTGCATTTACTTTTTTGGATGGTAAAAAATTAAAGATTTTTATTGCAGAAAAAGCAACTGGCATGGCGGATGATACTGCTGGCAAAAGCCCTGGCACATATGAAACAGATAAAAAATCTTATCTGAAATTTGCCTGTACAGATGGATTCATCCTAGCGAAAGAAATACAATTGGAGGGAAAAAAGCAATTGAAAGTGGAGGATTTTTTAAGAGGTTACCGATGGTAATAACAGTTATACATTATATCAATTTTTCAAAGGATGCGACACACACTATTTACAGATAAACTTATATTTGTGCTATGCTAAAAATCAGTAACCGGGGCAGCGAAATGCCACCTTCTCCCATTCGAAAATTAGTTCCGTATGCGGAAGCTGCAAAAAAAAGAGGAACAAAAGTTTATCATTTAAATATTGGTCAGCCGGATATTGAAACACCGCAAATTATCCTGGATGCTGTTCGCAACAGTGATTTTAAAGTACTGGAATACAGCCATAGTGCTGGTAACGAGAGTTACCGAAAAAAATTAGTAAAGTATTACGATCATGTTGGTATCCACGTAAACCCTGAGCAAATCATTATAACAACTGGTGGCAGCGAAGCCATCCTTTTTGGTTTTATGGCCTGTATGGATACCGGTGATGAGGTAATAATTCCCGAGCCTTTTTACGCCAATTACAACGGCTTTGCAATTGAGGCTGGTATAAAAGTGATACCAATTACTTCGGTAATAGAAACTGGTTTTGCTCTGCCCCCCATCGAGGATTTTGAAAAAGCAATAACCTCCAAAACAAAGGCTATTGTTATTTGTAACCCAAACAACCCAACCGGATATTTATATAGCAAAGAAGAAATGGAGATTTTAAAGCAAATCATCCTGAAACACAATTTGTATTTATTTGCTGATGAAGCTTACAGGGAATTTTGTTATGAGGGCACCCATATCAGTGCCATGCATTTAACCGGTGTAGATGACAACGTTGTATTAATGGATACCATCAGCAAAAGATACAGTGCCTGCGGCGGTCGTATTGGTGCATTGGTCACTAAAAACAAATCACTATTGGCATCTGTAATGAAGTTTGCTCAGGCTCGCCTTAGTCCACCAAGCTTTGCACAGATATTGGGTGAGGCCGCTGTAGATTTACCGGCTGATTATTTTGATACAACTAAAGCGGAATATAAAAAAAGAAGAGATACTATTGTAAAAAGATTGAATGCGATACCGGGTGTATTTTGCCCTAATCCCGGCGGGGCTTTTTATGCAATGGCAAAGTTACCAATTGATGATGCGGATATATTTTGTCAGTGGCTGCTGGAGTCATTTAGTTATAATGGCCAAACGATAATGCTTGCACCTGCAACAGGATTTTATGGTACACCCGGCCTTGGCAAACAGGAAGTAAGGCTGGCCTATGTTTTAAATACCACATCAATTAACGGTGCCATGGATTGCCTTGAGCAGGCACTGCTGGAGTATCCGGGAAGAATTTCTTAGTACCTAAAGTTTGTTACTTTTCGTATACAAAAAAAGCGCTCAAAATTGAAGCGCTTTTTTTATTGGTCCTATAAATGCTTATTGATTTATATAATTGTGTAAGTGGCCGATAACCTCTTTTTGTGTTTCAATGATGTGGGATACCACATCGCCTACTGAAATCATGCCAACAACCACCCCATTTTCAACCACGGGCAGATGTCGGAATTTCTTTTCGCTCATTTTATTCATGCAGTTATCAATATCATCACCCGGACTCACCGTTATGGGATTTTCTGTCATAATCTCCTCTACCAACGTATCATGTGATGTTTTTCCTTTTAGAATAATTTTCCGGGCATAATCCCTTTCAGATAAAATTCCTGTTAATTTACCATCATCGATTACCAGCAATGCACCAATATTTTTTTGACTCATGAAGACCAACGCATCATAAACGGTGCTTTTACTGGTAACAGAAAATACATAACTGCCCTTGGCTTTTAAAATAGTGGCTACACTCATAAGAAAATGTTTTGATTGATTAATAATGGCTAAAGAGTTATTCTATGATCTTTTTTTAAAAATTTCTAAAATGAAGGTAACAAAGCTGGCCCAAAAAATAAAACGAATTTTCGTTTAACAGTAATTTTACGGTGCAAGGAATACATTAGTTTGCTGCTATTTTGCTCAATAAAGATAAAATATAGAAGAGTGATTATTAATCCTTTTTCCCAAAAAGGATTAATAATAAAATCATATTTGCCACCGAAGCAGATTAAAGAACTACTGTCTGGCTAAAAAAAATAAAATAGTTGTAAATAAAGGTTTAAGTAAACTACAATTTAAAATGTTTGATCAAAATATAAAACCACAGCAATCATCTGCGATAGCCTTATAATCTATTGATTATGTCCAAAACCGTACCATACAAAACTTCGGCCCCTAATGCAAGATCCTGATAACTTGAATATTCCAATGGATTGTGGCTGATGCCATCTTTACATCGCACAAAAATCATCCCATAGTCGCAGGCATAAGACAAAGCCATGGCATCATGAAAAGGCCCACTCATTAATTCTGGCGCATCAAGATGTAAGTTTTTACAATTAGTATGAATTATCTCTTTTATCCAGCTGGCACAATAGCGGGGTTCGCTTACAAAATCTTCGGCAATGGAACATTCCAGTCTATGCCTTTTTGCAATGGTATCAATCTTTTCTCTTAACTGCTTTTCGTATTTGTTGCGTCGGTCGATATCAATATCCCGTAAATCAATGGTGAAGCTTACTTCTTCCGCAATAATATTTCTGCTTGCAGGAAAAACATTCATGGTTGCAACCGTACCAACGGTTGGTGCATCGGGTATTTGTGTAGCAATTTCATTAAGGGCCACGATAATTTCTGCAGCCCCCAGCAACGCATCTTTACGCAATGGCATTGGCACAGAGCCTGCATGGCCAGCCATTCCCCTAAGTGTTACCGTCCACCAAATGGGTCCGGAAATACCAGATACAACGCCGATTGGTTTATTGCCAATATCCAGCACAGGACCTTGTTCAATATGCAGTTCTAGAAAACAGAAAATACTGTCGGGTTGGTATTCACTCTCTTTAAATTTTGCAGGATCACATCCAAAATCTATCAGCGCCTGTTTACGGGTAATACCGTCTTTATCAACCCGATCCACATCACCTGGTTCTAATTTCCCTAAAATACCTTTTGAGCCAAATAGTCCTTTATTAAAACGCCAGCCTTCTTCATCTGCAAACGATACCACTTCAATACTTCTTGCAGCATGGATATTATTTTCGATTAATGTTTTTACTACTTCAATGGCACATAATACACCTGCCACCCCATCAAAGCGGCCACCATAGGGCTGACTATCTAGGTGAGAGCCTAGCATCAATACCGGTAATGCCGAATTTGAGCCTTCTAATCTTCCTATCAGATTGCCAAAGTTGTCAATACGGGTTTTCATCCCTGCTTCTTCCATCCAGTTAGCAGCAATTGTAAATGCCTCCTTTTCTGTTGATGAATGAGCCGGCCGGTTGGTACCGGTTTCTCCAATTTTGCCGATGAGACTCATGGCTTCAAAATGCTGCTGGAGACGTGTAGGATTGATATTCATGATTGACAAAAGAGTTAAATTTTTGCTGTTCAATTTTGTGATATGGTGATAAAAGTTAAGGAATGGTATACCGTATAAGTGAATGACTCCCGAAAAAAATCGGGACAGGCCAACGATGATGCCATGAAAAACAACAGCTGGTTACAACATCCTATTCAATTAAATAAATTAATTCAGATTACGCCTTCGTTAGAATGACAGCATCAATGGTCATTTAATGGCTTTCCTCCTTCCTGCCACATTTTCCAATTTATATATTCTGGTGCTACCCGGTGTTCTTCCATGGTAATACAATCTGTAACCGGGCACATCAACTGGCATAAATTACAGCCCACACATTCCTCCTCTTTGATGGTATAGGTATTGTAGGGTTTGCCATATTGCAGGTTGATGGATTGATGTGAAGTATCTTCACAAGCAATGTAACAGAGGCCGCAATGGATACATTTATCCTGGTTGATTTTGGCGATGTGATGGTAGTTGATATCAAGGTCTTCCCAATGCGTGATTTTTTCAACACTCTTGCCGATGAAATCATCAATGGTTGCATAACCTTTATCATCCATCCAGTTGTTAAGGCCCTCGCACATGTCTTCTACAATTCTAAAACCATGTTTCATGGCAGCCGTGCATACCTGCACGTTAGATGCACCTAGTAACATAAACTCCACCGCATCCCGCCACGTGCTAACGCCGCCAATACCAGAAATTGGCACTTTGGAAGTGACAGGATCCTGGCTGATAGTTGTGAGCATTTTTAATGCAATTGGTTTTACCGCAGGTCCGCAATAACCGCCAAACACACTTTTGCCTGCTACATATGGATTGGGAACGAGTGTATCTAAATCGATACCTGTTACAGATTGAATGGTGTTGATTAATGACAATGCATTGGTACCGGCCTTTACACAGGCAATACCAGTTGGTACCGGCGAATGCACATTGGGCGTAAGTTTAGTAATAACGGGGATGGTTGCTTTTTCCATCACCCACTCTACTACCATCGCTGCAATTTGTGGATCTTGTCCCACTGCTGCTCCCATGCCTCTTTCCGTCATGCCATGCGGACAACCGAAATTTAACTCGAAACCATGTGCGCCGGTATCTTCTACTTTTTTAATTAACTCGTGCCAGCTATTGCGATCATTATCTGCCATCAAAGAAACTATCATTGCCCTATCAGGAAAAAGTTTGATGCATTCTGCAATCTCTTTTAAATTGATATCTAACGGACGATCACTAATGAGCTCGATGTTATTAAAGCCCATGATTTTTTGCCCACCAAAATTTACTGCTGAATACCTGGAGGAAACATTTTTAACCTGGCTGCCCAAGGTCTTCCACACCACACCACCCCAGCCTGCCTCAAAGGCACGGAGCACATTTATTTTTTTGTCTGTAGGAGGTGCACTCGCCAGCCAGAAAGGGTTGGGAGATTTGATGCCGAGAAAGTTTGAAGATATATCTGCCATAATATTTTTTTGCCACTAATGCACTAATGAACACTAATGAAATAAATAATTTTTTGAGCCAGACTGAAGAAGTAACATTCATTTTCAGCGGCAAATTTTATTTTTATATTAATCACTATTGATAAAAAGAAACATTAATCACTCTTTAATGAAATTAATCCTATTTAGCCATTTTAAATCAGTCAATATAATATTCTTTGATACTCCAATTTGCCTCTTGCAAAATTCACCAATAGCGCAAGTTTGTTTCCTGATACTTTTAGATAATTAATACAAAGAGAAACATGTTCGTCGGTTAAAGCTTTAACACATTTCACTTCTAAAATGATTTTATCAAATACTACAA
>JBBQEA010000258.1:0-6739 GCA_038320245.1 Chitinophagales bacterium
GCTCTTTTGATAAGCTGAACTTTTGTATTATATCCCATATCTAGTTATTTAACTAGATACAAAATTACACAAAAAAATGATTATTTCAGCACGAAATAATCATTTTCTAAAATATTTTTTTCAAAAGATCCAAACTCGAGACAACGGATTTTAATCCGTTGTGATTTAAAAAATCAGCTACCTGAGAGCTGTAGGCTCGGCCCATATTGTTCAGTCTTTAAATACACCTACAAGTTATTAACTAAATGTTATCCCATTATTATATTGCACGAACCTACGGCTCTTATTAGATTATCTGTCACTTCATCAACGGGCTGAAACCTCCCGCCTCGGCGGGATTACAATATTAATTGAGACTAGGCCGCCTAGCTCCTGATTGCGGATAGTCATTAATTACTTGTTATAATTCCCCCAACTATACTAGCTTCCTATAAATACAAGTCTGCAAAAAAGCTGTAACAAGGGAAACAGGAATGTTGGAAATTGTAAATGTTTTTATTAAAAAAATTGAGCTGGCAACCGAAAATATTTTTGTTCTGCATTATTTCTATATCTTTCAAAACTAAAACCACAATTTGCTTATGCAGCGCTTTCAAGGACTCGTTGGTGTCATTCTTATTTTAGGATTGGCCTGGTTAATATCAAATAACAAAAAAAGAATCAACTACAGGTTGGTAGTAAGTGGAATTTTATTGCAGATTACCATTGCCTTGTTAATTTTAAAAGTCCCTATTGTAAAATCTTTTTTCCAAAAAATCGGCAGTATTATTACTCATATTGAAGCCTTTGCCAAAGAAGGTGCAGCTTTCGTTTATGGTGGTTTGATGGCAGACAACCGTGCAGGTGGCTCAATCCCTTACGGCACACCCGGTGTATTTATTTTTGGCTTTAGTGTATTAGCCACCATTATCCTGGTGTGTGTGCTTGTTGCCATTTTTTATCATTTTGGCGTAATGCAACGCATCGTTTCCCTGGTTGCAAAGGCAATGAATAAAGTAATGAGAGTGAGTGGGGCAGAGGCTTTGAGTAATGTTGCCAGTGCCTTTGTAGGCCAGGTAGAAGCACAGGTAATGATCCGTCCTTATTTAAAGGGGATGACAAAAAGCGAATTACTCGCCAGCATGAGCGGCAGCCTTGCCTGTATTGCAGGTGGTATATTGGTAGTATATGTAAGTTTTGGTGCCAAGGCAGAATATTTGCTTGCAGCAAGTTTAATGGCGGCACCTGCCGCACTCGTTATTTCTAAAATTGTATGGCCAGAGACTGAGGAAAGCGAAACAATGGGCAAGGTAAAACTGGAAGTAAAAACACCTTACACCAATGTTATTGATGCCATCAGTCATGGTGCAGGAGATGGGATGAAAATATCTATGAATGTAATTGCCATGTTGATTGGTTTTTTAGGATTGATTGCCTTAATCAATTTTTTATTGCAGAAGCTGGGCATATTACTTCATCTCGATTTTAGTTTAACCCTCGACTGGATTTTCGGTAAAATATTTTCTCCTATGGCCTGGTCAATGGGTGTGCCTTCGGCAGATGTGGCAAATGTGGCTACCATGCTGGGCAAAAAATTAACCATCAATGAATTTGTTGCCTTCAGCGATCTTACCCAAACGATGGTGCCCAATGCAGCCGGCGAAATGGTGAGAGGCTATCAAAACGTTATTTCAGAAAAAGCATTAATCATTGTAAGCTTTGCCATTTGTGGCTTTGCAAACTTTAGTTCTGTTGGTATGCAGATTGGTGGTATTGGCGCATTGGCGCCGGAGCGTAGGGCGGACCTTGCAAAACTAGGTATGAGAGCCCTTGTTTGTGGTACGCTGGCGTCTTATTTATCAGCCACTATTGCAGGATTATTGATGGGATAAAATTTCTTTTTAAAAAGGTTTAAAAAAATACCCAAATAAAAAGGATGCTTAGTCACTAAGCATCCTTTTTACATATTGTGAAGAAACAATTTATTTAAAATTGCTCCAGTTTGCTAAAGAAGAAATCACCTTCGATTGCTGCATTTTCGTCGCTGTCACTTCCGTGAACGGCGTTTTCGCCAATGGAGGTTGCATATAATTTCCTTATCGTTCCTTCAGCAGCTTGTGCTGGGTTGGTAGCACCAATAAGTGTTCTAAAATCTGCTACTGCATTCTCTTTTTCGAGAATAGCGGCTGATATGGGGCCACGACTCATAAATTCTACCAGTTCCCCATAAAAGGGTCTTTCTTTATGAACTGCATAGAATTCGCCTGCTTTTTCAGCAGAAAGATGCAGCATTTTAAGTGCAACGATTCTGAAACCTGCAGCGTTTATCATTGCAAGTATTGCGCCCGTATGTCCGTTTGCAGTTGCATCCGGTTTAATCATGGTAAATGTTCTGTTACTCATTTTTTTGTTTTTTGAGCCGCAAATATAAATCCTTTTGTTTTGTTTTTTTGATTCCTTTAGCATAACAGATTAAAAAACTAGCAGTAAACTGAAAACTAACCGTTACTTTTGCGCCGCTTTATGCAATCTATACAAGAAATTTTCCCGCAATTACATACACCTAAAAAGGTGGTAATTACCACTCATCAAAAGCCGGATGGCGATGCAATGGGTTCTTCACTAGGTCTGTATCATTTTTTGATGCAGCTTGGTCATACTGTGCAAGTTGTTTCTCCTACTAATTGGGCTAGTTTTTTAAATTGGATGCCGGCCTCTAAACTTGTGTTGGATTACGACAGGCAAACTGCCGCAGCAGATGCAGCAATAGATGCCGCAGACTGGATTTTTTGTTTGGATTTTAATACGCTTGGCCGTACCAAGCGCATGGAATTAAAGCTGGGAGCAAGTAATGCTAAACGTATTTTAATAGATCATCACCAGGAACCACAGGTGGATAAGTTTGCATTTGGGGTAAGTGATACCGGTAAAAGCAGCACCTGCGAAATGGTGTACGATTTTATCATTAATTCGGGTAATGATGAGTTAATAAATGAATCAGTTGCTGAATGCTTGTACGCCGGTGTTATGACGGATACAGGTTCTTTTCGTTTTCCTTCTACCACGGCAAGTGTACATAGGATGATCGCACATCTAAAAGACAAAGGTCTTAGCCATAGTAAAATTCATGAAAACCTGTTTGACAATTTTCTTGAAAACAGGTTCCGCTTTATTGGTAATGTGTTGCTAAACCGGATGGAAGTTTTTTACGAATACAATACCGCTTTAATTGCAATACCACAGCAGGATCTTATAAAATTTAATATTGTTACAGGTGATACCGAAAGCCTTGTGAACTATCCGCTGAGCATAAAAGGTATAAAACTGGCAGCAATTATTATTGACAGGGGAGAAGAACGCAAAAGTTCTTTCCGTAGTAAGGATGGGTTTGATGTAAATACATTTGCCCGAAAATATTTTAACGGCGGCGGGCATTTTAATGCGGCCGGTGGCCAGAATAAAGAACCTTTAGAAGAAGTAGTGGCTAAGTTTAAAATCGCCATGAAGGAAAATAAAGATCAACTAAGTAATTATCAATTCTAAAAAATAAAAATCAACAATGAAGCATTCTTTTTATTTCGTTGCCATAGCTGCTTTGCTACTGGCAAGTTGTACACAACCTTTTAAAAAATCAGAAAGTGGAATGGAGTACAAAATTATTACTGACGGTAAAGGTTCTGTAATCAAATCGGGTAATTTCTTTGAAATAGCTTTTGATCAAACCTACAAAGGAACCAACAAAGACACGGTATTGTTTTCATCTAAAGAATTTTCTAATCAGATTGTAGGATTGGATTCTGCAGCTTTACCTCCTGTTTATTACAAAATTTTTAACCAGGTTCGTAAGGGCGACAGTATTGTAGTAAAACAAATAACTGATAGCTTAATGAAACAAGGCGGTCAATTACCTCCCTTTATTAAAAAAGGCGGTCATATTATTGCGCATTACAAAATTGTAAACATTTTTACCAACAGAGAATCTGCTGATAGTGCTTACAAGTCGCAGATGGTAATGGCAAAAGCTAAAGATTCAATTAAAAGTATTGAACAATTAAAGAAAGATGATAAAACGATTGCGGATTATTTGGCTAAAAATAACATCAAAGCCACCAAAGCACCGTTGGGTACTTATGTTGAAATTCTTACAGAAGGAGCCGGTGATGCAATTGATACATCTAAAGTATTAAAAGTGATGTACACAGGCAAAACGTTGGAAGATGGTAAAGTTTTTGATTCAAATAAAGATCCAAAATTCAATCATACAGAAGCATTGCCTGTTAATATGGGTGCTCCGGCTGGTACACAAGGCAGTGTTATCAAAGGCTGGACAGATGGTTTAACTTTGATGAAAAAAGGTTCAAAAGCAAATTTGTACATACCATCAGCGCTGGCATATGGTTCACAAGGTGCAGGTGCAGATATTAAACCTAATTCCAACCTGGTATTTGAAGTGGAAATTGTTGATGTAATCACTGCCGCACAGGCTAAGGTTGAAGCTGATTTGGAAAGAGCTAAAATGGAAGCAATGCAGAAGAAGATGATGGATTCTGCTCAAAAAGCACAAAAGCAACAAAAAGCTCCAATTAAATAAAGTATTCTAGTTAGATAAAAAAGCACTTCAGCAATGAGGTGCTTTTTTTTATGGGGTCGGGGCGCTAAAGCGACCTGAACCATAAAAAAAAATCAACCTTTCTTATAAGCTTCAACAAGCTGTATCGCCTGCCAGGCTTCTTTTACATCATGCACCCTCAATATAGATGCGCCATTGAGTAAAGCGATGGTATTTAAACTGGTAGTGCCGTTGAGTGCTTCTGCAGTAGTTATGTTCAGGGTTTTGTAAATGGTGCTTTTCCTGGATAGCCCAACAAGCAATGGAGTATCAAGTATGGTAAACGCTGAAAGATTTTTCAATAACTGAAAATTTTGCTGAATGGTTTTACCAAAACCAAAACCAGGGTCAACAATCACATCGTTGATGCCTGCTTTTCTGCAACTATCTACCCGCCTGCTTAAATAATCGAGTACATCTGTAATCAAATTTTGATAAGATGTTTGCTGTTGCATTGTTTCCGGTGTGCCTTGCATGTGCATGCAGATAAAAGGCGATTTTAAATCAGCAACTACATTCAACATATCGTCATCCATTGTGCCACCACTAATGTCATTTACAATGCCGGCACCTGCCTTTACCGCAGACACGGCTACGGTACTGTAAAATGTATCAATTGAAATTATGGCTTCGGGATACTGTTGTGCTATGTTTTCTATAACGGGTATTACTCTGTTGATTTCTTCGGTAGCAGAGATTTTTTTACTTCCTGGTTTAGTGCTTTGTCCGCCAATGTCCAGTATAGCTGCACCATCTGCCAGCATTGTACCAGCCATCGTTACAATACTGTCCATTTCTTTTGATAAATGTCCTTCAAAAAAAGAATCGGGTGTGGCATTAATAATGCCCATAACCAAAGGCTGGTTAATCACCAATAATTTTCCTTTGCAGTTAATTGTGTACATCAGCTTTAAACGGTATTTTTGGAGATAACAAAAGTATATACATTCAGTTTACTATGAACACCAATGAACAATACGACAAGGCAGTACTTAGCTGCAAAGAAATATTTTTACATAAGGCAGCAGATTATGGCACTTCCTGGCGGGTTTACCGGATAATTTCGGTGGTTGATCAAATTTATATAAAAGCCAGGCGCATCCGTACTATCCAGGAAAAACAAGAGCAGCGGATTGGAGATGATATGGCGAGTGAGTTTAAGGGTATTTTAAATTACGCTATCATTGGTCTTATTCAATTAGACATAAAGGATGAAACAGTTGAAGATTTGCCAGTGGAAACTGTGGCAAGTTTGTATACAGAGAAAGTAGCAATTGCCAAAGCGCTCATGATGGATAAAAACCACGACTATGGCGAAGCCTGGCGAAGCATGAGCCAGGAAAGTTTTGTAGACCTGATATTGGCCAAGCTGTTGAGGATAAAAAAGATATTGAGCAACGATGGTAAAACCATTATGAGTGAAGGAATTGATGCCAACTTTTACGACATTATAAACTATGCTGTTTTTGCATTGATACTGTCCTAACGAATTGTAAATAAAATTACGCAAAGTGAAATTTGTGGCTTAAACAATTGTTATCAATTGAACAAATTGTATTCGATTAATGAGCGTAAAAAAATATATTGTATGAAAATCGCAGTAGCTGTAGCAAGAATATTAGTAGGTGTTCTCTTTATTTTTTCCGGATTGGTAAAGGCCATAGATCCACTTGGGTTAAACTATAAAATGCAGGAGTTTTTTGAAGTATGGGCCAGCGAAGGTTACCTGGTGACCATTGTAAACTGGATGCATAGCTATTCGTTTTTAATTACGTTGTTGATGATTGTATTGGAAGTGGCGTTGGGTGTTGGCTTGTTGGTTGGCTGGAGAAAAAAAACGGTATTGCGCCTGTTGCTTTTGTTGATGTTGTTTTTTACTTTTTTAACAAGCTATGTATTGTTTAGCGGTAAAATTCGTAGTTGCGGTTGTTTTGGAGATTGTATTCCATTAACGCCGATTCAGACTTTCACAAAAGATATTATTCTGCTGCTGCTGATTATTTTCCTGATATTGAAGCAGGGATATATTAAGCCACTTTTTAAGGAACTGCTGCCGCTTGCATTGGTATTAATTGCAGTGATTGCTACCGGTTTTTTACAAATGTATGTTATTGATCACTTGCCTTTAATTGATTGTTTGCCTTATAAACC
>JBBQEA010000259.1:0-6722 GCA_038320245.1 Chitinophagales bacterium
AACGAAAGCAATACAAAAAATATGAAGAATAACAAGGGAAGAAGTAGCGAAGTCGCTTATAGGGTTAAAAGAACTGCGGATATAACAGGCTTAAAAACAAACACGGTTTATAAAATAATCCGAGGCGACCGAAATAATGAGGAGGTGTTTACTACCTATATGGAGTTGCTGGAAAGGGATAACCTGTTACTACAGGAAGTTAAAAGAATAGTGCCATTTAATTAAAATCAACTGCTTTGAAAATTATAGACAAAATATTGTACATCGAATTTGCGGACTTCTTAACAGCCGGTTGGAAAGAGGACACAATTAAAAAAGCAAATTTTAGGAACGGGCCATTTTGGGTAATGATTAATAACCCTGCCGACAAAAGGATGCCGCTGGTACAATTTGAAACGCTACGCCAAAAAGATAAGGAAAAACTTAAAGAACAATTTGGCAACCCTTATGACTTCATCGCAAAAGAGCCGATTAAAAAACTCATAACAACTGACCAGGTTGCAAGTACATTTTTTATTAACTACAAATTTGACTGCAATAAAAATTTACCATTAGATCATGTAAAGGCTTATACAATTTGTGCATGCTGGCTTAACATGATTATCAAATGCAACGATGATAAAAAGTTTATAAAGAAAGAACTCAAACTTTCTATCGCAGAATTTTACGAAAATGTTATTTATATAATTATTGCCGAAAAAATTGAACTACCAACAAGCTACAAGCGGCTTCGTGAAAAAATGAAAGAGTACCAGGAGAACGGCCCAGCGTGTTTGATTGATTGGAGATTCGGAAATAGCAACGGTTCTAAAATAAAAGATGATGTTGCTGAAAGTACGCTGTTTGAAATGATTGCACACCCAAACCAATATGATGATGTGCTTATATCAATGCAGTACAATTCGTTGGCAGAAAAGAATGGCCGAAAAACAATAACACATGCCACTGTTGGCAATTACCGCCGCCGCAATGCCAATATACTTATTATGCAGCGTGAAGGTCGTGAAGCGTATTACAATGAGTTCAGTAAATCCGTTAAAGGCTTCCGGCCATCTACTCCGCTTTACCTGGTTGAGAGTGATGATAACCATTTAGATTTTTTCTTTACCGATTGGGCCGACACATCATCGCACAGACACTTTAATAAATTCAAAGCCATCGTTGTTACTGATTCCTACAACGATTATGTGTTAGGATATGCCTACGCACAGGAATTAACCGCTGATGTGGTGCGTAAGGCTTACCTCAATGCCATGTACCACATAAAAGAGTTAACAGATGGCTGGTACTTACCGCACGAAACGAAAACCGACAGATGGGCCATAGGCCAGTTAGAACCTTTTTATAAATCGCTTGGCAATTATTTTAAAACACCAGTAGGAAGTAAACGCCGTGGATACCTGGAACAATTCTTTGGCTCTATACATTGGAAACGTGCGATGAAGATTGGCACCAACAATTACACCGGTAATAATATCACTGCAAAAAATGAAGGGGTAAATAAAGAAGTGCTTAACCTGAATAAAAAAGAATATCCAACCATACAGGAAGCCCCACAGCATATTGAAGATTTTTTTAACCGGCTTCGTACAATGCCTGATGCAACAGGAAAATCAAAACAGGAAAACTGGTTAGCTGCTTTTAAAAATACTACAGCCGATAAATTAAAACCAATTACTGATACTGAATTTTTGCTAAAGCTTGGTACACTGCGCCCCGAAATTAATACCATCACTGGGCGTGGATTAGATATTTCGATTGACACTGTAGAATACAACTACGACATTCCTGACCAGTATTATTTTGAGTACAAAGGATGCCAGGTTAATACAATTTACGACCCCAATGATATGAGCCGGATTTTAGTTACCGATTTTAATCGGCTTCGTTTTATTGCCACCACACCTTACTACCAGCCACGGGCTTTAGCCGATAATAAACCAGGAGACCGGGCTTTACTTAACCAGCACTTAAGTAACAAACAAAAGCATGTTGAACTTATTGCAGATAAACAACAGCAACGTGCAGAAACATTGGAGGAAGCTGGTATAAACATAGATTCCTTATTAACCGCTGGCTTTGTGTTAAAGAATGACCGACACGCTGCTGAACTTGAATACCAGCGCAATGAAATGAACCAGCAAAAGCAACTGCCAAAACCACGCAAACAAATTGACCCGATTAGTAAAATGTAAATATTCATATCACCCAAAAATTCAACAATGATAACAGCAAATCAAAAAACCGACATCGCAAACTTACTGGCAGATTATGTTTCAAACTATCCAAGCCAGTCAAAAGCATTTGCCTCTATTAAAAATATGAGTGAGGCCACCGGCATCCAGATTTTAAACAGCAAATGGAAAGATATATCTGACCAGATGTGGATTAACGTAGGTAAGCAAATTGGATGGAATGTAAAAAGCTTTACCCTGGTTGAAACACAGGATGTAAGAACGCTGGTTGAGTTCTTTTCTATTGCCCGTGAGGAAGGTGCAAACTTCGGCATCACCGGCAACCCAGGCAGCAGTAAAACCTGTACCTCCGAATATTATGCAAACGAAAACCGTAAAAGTGCGGTGTATCATATTGAGTGCAGCGAATACTGGAACAAAAAAATATTTCTTGCAAACATACTGGCTAAAATGGGCGTAACCAATACCGGTTATAATGTTGGAGAAATGATGACTGCCATTGTACGTACCCTTCGCCATCAATACCAGCCCTTACTAATCATTGACGAAGCCGATAAACTTAAAGATGATATTCTTTATTTCTACATAACCCTGTGCAACGAATTAAAGGGCGTGTGCGGCATCATATTACTTGGTACTGATTACCTGAGTAAAAGAATTGAGCGTGGTGTATTGCGTAACGTGAAAGGCTTTAAAGAGATATACAGCCGGTTAGGCAGCAAGTTCATCACATTGGATGGAACCGATAATAAAGAGGTTGCGGAAATATGCAAAGCTCATGGAATAACCGACAAGTTAGACATTCAGGAAATATGCAACATATACAAAGGCGATTTACGAATAATTGACCGCCAGATACTAAAGAAAAAAATCATGGCCAGGAAGGCCGCATAATTATTCACCACCATCAAACACCAGCAGCAATGAACAGTTACACCAACCATATTAAAAACGAAATGCAGGCCACTAAGGCCCGTATAATGGCCCTGCTTAATTGGAGCGAAGTTGACTATGGCAATTTCCAATACGAAACCGGCCTCCTTTACTTACACGCCTACATACCCAATGATATTGACGGTATTGATATGCTTACCCGTAGCCGCATATTCTGGAACTGGTGGAAAAACCATTGGCTGCAAAGAGATCAGGATTTTTTAAAAGATGTACAGGTAAAGCACAGCCATCAAACAATAATTGAGAGCATGTATGTATGCACCCATTGCCCCGATGATTTAGCAGGGCAGATACGGCCCCATGCAATAGTATTAACTGATAGCTACAGCGTGATGATTGGTAAACTTATAGACAGTGTACAAGCATGATAGACATTGATAAAATGCCTGTGGTTAAAACAGTAATTGATAATGCCCGTGCAGAGATAATTAATCTGATTGGTATAAATGTAATAATTACTGTGGAAGAACTGCCATACAATAAAAGCCTGGAACAGCTTGAACTGATTGCTAACCTGGTTTGCGAAGAATTTAAAGTAAAGTGGAAAGATGTTATTGGCCCAAAGAGGCATTCGCATAATGGACTGGTAGATGCAAGACATGCCTTTATGTATATCGCACATAAAAAAATGGGTTTTTTCAGCACTGCTGTAGGGTATTTTATAGGCGGTAAAGACCACAGCACCATACTTTATGCCTGCAAAAAAATTGAAGGGTTTATAAAAGTTGGCGACCCTGTTTGCGAAAAAATTAACACGATACTGGAAAAAATAAACCAGCCGGATATAATTATAAAGGTTTAACAAATGAAAGAAATAAAAATTGAACTGAAATATGATATGGCTGAAATGCTTGTGCAGCTTATTCAGCAATACCTGAATTATGATTACACCGAAGCTCAGGATAAATTAGTAATGGCTGCGCTGGCAGGCTTTAAATTAAGCCTGATGAAAAAACTATTGCAGCCAAAGCCCAAATTTAAAATTACCCTCGATGCCACAACAGCCATTGCCTTGCAGATATTTTACGATGATTTCATTGATGAGTTCACCTCATCAGTAGGCAACAGGCTGCACCAGATAAGTAACCAGGTAAAACAAACATTTTAAAACCATAACAATGACCGAAAAGCAACAAAATTACAACTGGATTATGCTAATAATAGATAGTTGTAACAACGATTTTCAATTTAGCTGTGTTGATAAGCTGATAGAATTGTTTTATCAAAAACACAATGATGATGAGCTTACCAATTGCCTTAAATTATTAAGGAGGCGCCATTGGAATAACATCCATGTTATACTTACGTAACTAATTTACAAACAATCATAAAACACTAATTATTATGGCAAGAGAAAAGAAAAAAGTAATCGTAAATGTAAGCCGTGAAATGGCAGAGGATGCAATGAGATTTTTTGCAGAATCGGCCAACGGCATACAAAAAATTGAGGCCAGCATGAACATCGAAATTACGGCCATTCGTGAAAAGTACCAGGATAAGCTAACCGCATTTACCGAAAGTAAAGATGAGCAGTTTGAAGTGCTTGAAGTGTATGCAGAGGAAACTAAAGAAGCCTGGGGTAAAAAGAAAAGCTTCGACCTGGTGCATGGCACTGTTGGTTACCGCACCGGCACTCCAAAGCTGAAATTTGACAAGGGCTTTAACTCAAAATCAGTTACTGCAATATTAGATGAAAAGTACCCTGCCTACGTGCGTACTGTGGTTGAAATGAACAAAGAGAAACTGATACAGGACAGGGAAGCTGATGGCTTTGATGCCATCTGTAAAAAGGCCCACATAAGCATTGTGCAGGATGAAAGCTTTTATGTTGAAAGCAAAGCAGAAGTATTGCAGGAATCATAAAAAAGGTATTGTTTTTTAGGGTATATGAAGCCGTCCCGTTTATACGGGATGGCAATTTTTACCGCTTTTTTGAATAAAAAAGCTAATAAAAAGCCATTTTAAGCCCAAAAAAGTACTAAAAAAGACGAATAAACACCCCCTTATTACCCCTTTTTGCAGATAAAAAATAACATGGAAATAGCCCAAAATCCAATACCAGAGCGTGTTAAGCCACAAAGAATTCGATTATCACGCACATTAGGAGCCAAACAATTTATAGATAAACGGTTTGAAGAACTGCCTTTTGAAGGAATTTTTAAAGATTCATTTGGAGTGCCGGAGGATAATTTTTCGATGATTATTTACGGTGCATCCGGCAATGGTAAGACGGAAGGGGAAGTGATGATTTGTAAAGAATTAACCAAATATGGCAATGTTTATTTCAATAGTAAAGAGCAGGGTGTTAGCCGATCCCTGCAAACATCCTGGATACGTAATAACATGCAGGAAGTGGATGGCAAAGTTCAGGTAGCACACAAAGAGGCATACGAAAAAATGTTTGTGCGGCTTAAGCGTAAAAAGAGTGCCAAAATAGTTTTCATTGATAGTGTGCAGCACATGGGAATGACTTATCAGATGTGGAAAGAATTGAGGCAATCATTCCCTAAAAAAATATTCATCCTGATAAGCCACGCCGAAGGCAGAAGGCCACAAGGTGCAGCCGCAAAGGCCATTGAATTTGATGTAGATATTAAGTGCTACGTAAAAGACTTTGTAATGTATGTGGCAAGCCGGTTTGGCGGTGGCAAATCGTTTATGATTTACGAAAAAGGCCATAGGGATAAAAAGGCCGAAAGAAAAAAACAAAAATAACTACTATGATTTTATATATATTAGAAATCGGGTAAAAACAGCAGGTGTTAGTCCAAATAAAAACGATAAAACAGGCATGGGTATATTTTATGAACGACTGGTAAAGTTTAAAGACTAAACGTAGCCTTGCACACAACGTGTGTATTGCTGCTGTTGGGATATTCAAGGCTCAAATTTTCAGCCCTTATTCCGAAGCACAATAGCGATTAAATGACCATAGTCCGAACGTCCAGCCCCAATAGAAGCAATATATTTGTTGGTGGCAGTATGGTAAATTTGTAATAAAACTCAAAATTATGAATAACGAATTTCATCAAGAAGTAGTGAATTTATTTAATCGCTTTGTCAATGACTTAGACGAAAATATGTATTACTCAATGCAAAAAAAGGGTGAGGTTGTTTTGCAAGCTCCCCAATTTATAATTGACATTCTGAATCAATCATTACAGGCTACTTATCGAACTAATCCAACTGAAAATACTACAGGGCATTTAGTTTTTCAAGGTTTGGAATTACAGCCAACTTATGAAATGGCAATCATTTTATTTCATAAGCAATATCCGATTTATAGAAATGATTGG
The DNA here is from genome assembly GCA_038320245.1 of Chitinophagales bacterium. GTDB lineage: Bacteria > Bacteroidota > Bacteroidia > Chitinophagales > Chitinophagaceae > Ferruginibacter. The sequence continues at coordinate 6,446 of JBBQEA010000259.1, forward strand.
ATGCTGAAAAAAATATGTTTAGAGCCTGCTCAAACAATCAAAAAAGAATGGTACTCGGAAACCTTTATAAAAATGAAAGAATTTTTTGGAATGGGCGGGTCAAACCCTGCCGATAATTAGGGTGCAGTATTGCCACCAACGACCGAGTATTGAAGCAGGTTGGGAATTTATATTCGTCTGCTCGGAACTGAATTTCAATAATGATTTAAAGCTAAAATTTACAACTAATGAACAACAATGAACGTCCTGCTGAAACCGCAGCACAAACAACTACAGA
>JBBQEA010000260.1:0-6643 GCA_038320245.1 Chitinophagales bacterium
GCTTGCAATTGGAGGAATAGCCTTATTTGGGTTAACAGGCTTTATGTTCATCAGCAGCAATGCCATTGTGGGCTATCTATTTTTAGGTCTTGCTGTTCTTACTGCGCCGCACATGCAGATAATGCACGACATGTATAATAGCCTGCGGCAGGTAAACCAATTAGAGAATTAATTTCTTTTGAAATAAAAAATGAGTGGTGTTCGGAAAATTCAGAGCTTCTGAAACATCGATTATATTGATGCTGTTTAGCTGATAATTGTTTTAGGATTTTACTTAGAAATAAAACGACAAACCAAACCTGCCAGCTTGCCTCACCTGCAACCCATCAATGCTGCAATTCGTATAATAGTTCCCCGATTGTTTTGGATATGAAGTTTTGAATATACTTGCAGAATAAGAATTTTTTATGTCGCACAATCATCAGCATATCTCCGGTGTTTTTCATCAATATAGAGATGGCACAGCAAGAGCAATATGCCAGTTTTTATTTTGATGATTTTTAATTCCGGACCGACTTTGCCGGCTTTTTTATTTCCTGGCTATTTGGTAGTTTACCTGTTTGCATTTACAAAAAAAATTATTTCATCTTCATTGATACTACCGCTTACTAGCAGCTTATGTATCTCCACTTCTTAAGGCTTGTGTTGCCTCAGCCAACATGCGATAGCATGAAGCCAAACAATATGCACATGCATCGAATACCGTTCCATAATTATCTGATTATTTAGGAAATGCCAACTACCAGCAGCCGTTAACTGCGGAGCAAATTCACTTTGTATTTTAGGCGGCGGCAACAATTTAAAATTCCCCGATAAATAAATCCCCCATTTCGGACAGTTTTTAGCCCAGTTCGTCCTTTTTCAAATATTAGCATTGAAATTAAAACTACGTTTATCATAATTATAAACCTGACTACTATTTTTTAGGTTTACTCCGGTCTCTTACGAAATCTGCACAAATTCCTTCTTAAAGCAGGATTAGTAATGTGCTGAACAATTTATCCTATAAAAACATAGCTGTTAGTCCCCGCCCAAAGAATGCTTGAAATTGAACTTATCGTAAACGATAAAATTCTTTTTTATAAACCAGATTTTGAATCAAATTAAAACTACCACACCATGCGTTCCACATTTACCAATGCTCGCCTTCCATTCAGCAAAGAAATTGTAACCATTAAAAGCAATATGCTTAAAAAGCTATCCAGGGTAATACTTTTTCTAAGTATCCTTTGCCTTACGTCGGCAACAGCAAATGCCCAATGGTGGTTTGAAAATCGGGGTACGGGACCAGCACATGATCTTTTCAAAACCAGCTTTACCATTAGTGAAGGCAAATTGCATATAGAGAGCTTTGCTTTTAATCCAGTCTATCATTTTAGTACGCTTGTAAACAGCTACGCTTTCTGGACGCAAGATGCCATTCTTTCGTTTACCACCAATGATAGAGATTATACAGATTTTTATAGATTTGGAAACGCCGAGTCGGGTGCCTGGACATTGGATCAAAACCTAAATGGATATTCAACCGCTGTTGGTTCTTATACCAATTCTAAAAGAGACCAGATAAGGACTTTTGATCTTCCAATAAATAACACCACCAAGAACATTGTCAAAATCAGAATTACTGCTGTTACTACAGAACGTTGGTTATGCTGCCAGGTAAACAGTCAAGATATCGTAGATTATGCAGATGTTACGATTCCTCAGATGAGCCCCACTAATCAACCCGTCTCCAATTTTATTACTGTACAAAATGGCGGAGGATATGAACCTAAAGCAAGGGTGAGTTATACAAAGACAAGCTTGAATGCAATCGATCAGGTGAGCAATATGCTTTTCTGGGGCCTTAGCGAAGTTCCTGCAAGCCGTTCTGAGTATCTTCCCTGTTCAACGAGTGGTTCTTATGATGTGGCAACCGCCAATTCGGCCAAGAATTATCTTTTCCAGCAATTTGCCTATTTTGAAAGAATAAGTAATAATTCGGCTACAGTTACAGTGCCGGCTTTTACCTTCCCAAAAGTAGCTACCGCAGTTTACAATTCAGTAAATCAAAGTGTAAACTTTTCGTGGACAATGGACCCTGTAATTGGCAATAATTTCATTAATGACCGTTTTAAAATACAAGCGGCAGATAATGCTGCATTTACAAATGCCCAGGAAATAAGTATGGATTATGATGCAACCCAATCAAGTTTCAGTTATGTGGTCGATAAAAACCTATCCCCTCAAATGTATTTCCGAGTGGCAAGGGCTTATGCTGGCTTTAATTGGGAGCTTGCAAAATCTGCCAGCATAACTATCCCGTTCAATTCTATTCCTGCCACCGCTACAGCCGTGCTTGTTAACAATAAAACAGCCGTACTTACATGGACGCCATTAGCCTCAGCATGGCTACCAGGTGCAACATTTATTATTACCCGAATCAATAATTCCGCTAAAACACAAAGTGAGATAAGGCTTAATAAAACAGATTTTGATAAAGGAACCTATACCGACGTGCAAGTTTCTACCTGTAATAGTTACAACTATACCCTGCAGATATCACCACCACTAGGCTCAAGTTTTACTGCGTTTGCACCTGTGCAGATTCCCAATGAAATTTTACCTACCGAAATAGGCTCATTAATTAGCCTGGAAGTTTCAAAAGGGTACTTTCCTGACAGAACTGAATTGCGGTGGTCTTCCACTGGATCCTTTGATAACTTCATTATAAAGCGGGCTGTTTATGGAACAACCAACTTTGTGCAAATGGCATCGGTACAGGGATCAACTAACACCGAATACCAAACCGATGATACAAAAGGTACTCCCGGTGTATATTACAGTTACCAGGTAATTGGCGTGGTAAAATGTAACAATAGCTCTATATTTTCAAATGAAACTTTATCGGGGATTGGCTTTAGAAGCCCAACCGGTAATATTTATGGCCGTATCACTTATGAGAATGGCCAGGCCGTAGAGGATGTTACCGTTCGCTTACAAAGCAACGATATGGCGCAGGTAGGAAAGAGTATTTACCTTGATGGCTCGGCAAATAGTTACCTGCAATTAGATAGCACTACTGCTCCTTTCTCTGACTCTGCTTTTACTGTAGAAGCATGGATTAAACCAGACGCTGCCAACCCCGCCAACCAGGTTATTTTCTATAGAAATAATCAATATGTACTAGGCTTTACCGGCGCTGGAAATTTATACTTTTCGTATAAAGGCGTTAGTGTGCAAGGTGCTTACAGCAACCCAAATAATTCTTTTGTTCATGTTACGGGCATACATACCAAAGACTCGTTGTTTGTAATGCTGAACAATGATATTGTTGGCAGAATTGCTGTTCCATACTCAGTATCTGCCCCAGATAAAAAAGTATTTATAGGCACAGGTCCGTTCAATGAATTGTTTAAGGGATATATCGATGAAATGCGTATTTACGACGTGGCCGTTCCATTAGACCTGGCGGTTAAAAATCAAACAAGAATGTTCGTCGGCAACGAAACGGGTCTTGCTGCCTACTGGCGATTCGATGAGACGATCACAGACCAGTTTTATGACCTTTCGTTTCATGGTGAAAATTACAACCGCAACGATGGAACCATGAACAGCGCTGCTGTTACCAGGTCTGGCGTAATACCGACAGCAGATCAACTGGCACTAAAATCCTATACCGATCTTTCGGGCAATTATTTTATATCAGGTATTCCATACATTGGCAATGGTACCACCTATACAATTGTGCCGTTAAAAGGAACGCACCAGTTTGATCCAATATCGGTCAACAGGCTTATATCTCCATCATCCACACAGTTTGCAGTTGATTTTAAAGACAAATCTTCGTTCCCTGTTTCCGGGTTTGTGTATTATAAAAATACTACCGTTCCGGTACCAGATGTTCAGTTTAAAATTGATGGTTTGTATGCACAGCAAAGCAATGGGGAGATTTTGCAAACAGATGAGAATGGGCAATTCCACATATTTGTGCCCGTTGGCGTACATGAGGTAAAAGCGGTGAAGGCACATCACGTATTTGAAAACGATGGCAAAATAACCGACAGGGACGGATACAATTTAAACTACCAAAATACAGCCCTTTTTACTTTGACTGATAATACTACCATACGATTTATTGGCAGGGTTGCCGGTGGTGCCATACAGCAGGATTTACCGTTGGGGCATTCTGTATCAGTAAATAATCTTGGAAAAGATATAAGCATTAAATTAAAACTCTCAAAAGACGGTTATGAATTAAACAAAGAAGCTACCACTAAAACAGTTATCCTAAATCACCTGTTACCTGCCAATATTAAGGACTCTTCCAAGATTCATAAAACACAGGTTAACTACTATACAGATAGTATTGTAATAAAGCCAGATCCTGCCACCGGAGAATTTGTAGCCGATCTTATTCCTGTTAAATTTATTGTATCCTCTGCAAACGTTACGGGCTGGGGTGATATAGTGGATGACAGGCCGGCGATAACGCTCGACTTCATAGATAAGTTTGGTGTACAAATTTCAAAAAGAAGCTGGACTGACTCTGTTTTCAATAACCAGGGAATGTACGAAAAGACAGATTATGCTGACAGCCTTCCTTATAATGCCGCTTATAAATTTATCAAAAGAGTTAAACCTGCAGTAGAAATTTTTCAAAAGGATGACAATGGAAAATCACTATCCTTTTTTGGTAATCTCAAATACGAATCAATTTCGTTGTTAGGGAAGAAAGAATCCATTATTGTAGCAGATACTGCCAAAATTGGCAAAGCCATATATACGTTCGGAAACCCGGTATTTATTCAAAATCAATTGTACAAATTTGGTATGAAGGCATTTGAACAATACCCTTATTATGAAAGTGTAGTAAATGGCATCCCTGTTATAAAACAGGAGGGGGGTAAAGATGTACTGGACAGGGTACCAACAAGCGATGGCTTTGTTTCTATTTTAAACAATATACGCAATGGTTCTTCTCAACCGGATACTTTACGCCTGGACGAAAAGGGTATGGCATCATACGATTTTACCGCTGGTGATCCAAGCCTTTCCACACAGGGTATAAAGTCATTTTCAACCAATATCCGTTTTGGTGAAGCAACCAATGTAAATTGGGAATGGTATGGCGATCCACAGTTAAATGTTTTTGTACTGGGTGGAAAACTTACCGGAACTGACTTTGTAACCGCAGGACCAGATAAAGTGTTGATGGTGCTAAGAGATCCGCCAGGTTCAAAAAGTTTTTCTTATGCAGAAAAGGGTTCTACTGTTACTAACTCCACTACGTATAGTGGCGGTGTAGACCAGGTAGGCGACTTATCGCTAACTGAACAAACAGGCATATCACTGGTAACCTTTGTGGGATTTGGTGGAGGGGTTATTAACTCTGCAGTTGCAACTAATGGTGCAACCATTGGCATTAAGCACGAGGAACACTTTACTAATAGCAACACCAAAGAAACGTCCAACACATTAACAACTAAATTTCAAACCAGCGACGATCCGCTTTTTGTTGGCGCAATTGCCGATGTGTTTGTAGGGTATTCTACCAACATCACCTACGGGCTTAGCAATAATCTCTCTATAATAAAAAGACTAGACCGGAAGCCTACGGATAGTATTTTATTTGAGACTTCGCCTACAAGCGACTATATCATCATTAAAAGAGTTGGTATTAACGTTGGCGAAACTTTTGGTACTTTGTTTGCTTTTCCGAAACAGCATATTGAAAAAATATTGATTCCAAATTTAATCAATATCAGGAACTCTGTTTTGTTACCCCTTGGTACCTCTTTGGTTGATGCACAGGCGATGGCCAATAGTAAGGATAGTGCCGTATATATTTCCAAGTTGCCGGTAACAAGTAAAAACTTTGCCAAATCAAATAATGATACCATTGCATTTGGACCAACTGCAAAAACAGATCCATTTGGTGATGGAAAAAGTTACAAAATTGTGTTCCCGGTAAATTCCATCTATCGTACAGATACTATCCTGATGATTAACCAATATGTTTCTAATTGGGAGAAACGTATGGCTAATAACGAAAAGGCTAAACTTGAATCTATATTGGTGCAGAACTATTCTTTTCATGCAGGAAGTCCGATTGAATATTCAACTACAACCAGTGTAAAACAGACCACGGAAAATGCATTTACTTTCATTCTGTCACCCTATATTTCAAATTCAATTGGTGTCGCTATTAATAATAATGGATTTGAATTTAACTTCAATGAGGCCATCGGAACCACACAAAGTGGCAATGTTAGTAACGGCACCGAAACAACTTCTACGTTGGGGTTCAAGCTTGCATCCGAAGGCACCGATGATTACTTTAGTCTCGACTTAAATAAAGCAGCCGATAACAGCCTGGTATTTCATGTTAAAGGAGGTGCAAGTGCATGCCCTTATTATGGAGGAACTACTTCTGACTATTACATGAAAGGCACCGTTATTGACCAACCTACTCAGCGTAGTGAAGTGCCGGTATTAATTGTTGACAAGCCTGTTGTGAACGACATTCCAACCAGCCGCAAAGCCAGTTATAACCTTACGTTGCGCAATGAATCAGAAGCCAAGCTTCCGGCAACTTTCATTATTGGCTACACTGATAATGACTCAATAAAAGGAGCAACATTAGCGGTAGACGGTACCCCAA
>JBBQEA010000261.1:0-6606 GCA_038320245.1 Chitinophagales bacterium
TCAATGCAAGAAAGTAACAGACGCCAGGCTAAAGAACAAGCTTACCGGCAAAGAAATAAAAATAAGAGCCAATCATCCCTTAGCAGTTACCGAAATTTTACAAAAATTTGAACTGCTGACCTAAAATGGACAAGTCGGGAGGTAACTGGTTTATTATTAAATTCAATAGCTGTTAAAACATAAACAAACCCGATTATCAGTTACCGGGATTTATTTTTTTATTGTAAAGAAAAAGTGGCTACCCTCTCCCGGAGTAGATTCTACCCAGATTTTTCCACCCATCATTTCAATAGTTTTTTTACAAATGGCAAGGCCAAGACCAGTACCTGAGTATTCTTCCCGGCTGTGCAGTCGTTGAAACACAACGAATATTTTCTCAAAGAAAGCAGGTTGAATTCCAATCCCATTATCAGCTACCTCAAATTGCCAGTAGTCTTCTTTCTCCAACGCATTTATGCGGATAACAGGGGTTACCGTGGGCTGCCTGTACTTTAGTGCATTTGAAAACAGGTTTTGCATTACCTGCTGTACGGGTAATTTAACTGCAACAATAGCTGGCAATTGACTATACTGAATGCTGGCATTACACTCCTGTATGGCAACCCTGTTTAAATGTATAATATCTTTCATCAGTAAATTCATATCCAGTAATTCCGGTTGTTGCTGAATTTTGCCTACCCTTGAATATTCTAATAAATCTAAAATTATCTGTCGCATACGGGTAGCCCCATCTGTTGCATAGTGTATGTATTGAAGGGCTGTTTCATCTAACTGACCTTCGTATTTTTTTTCTAATAACAATAAAAAGCTATTAACCATCCGCAATGGTTCCTGCAAATCGTGTGACGCTATGTATGCAAACTGTTCCAGTTCTTTGTTGGAAGCAGCCAATTCATCTGCCCGCCATTTTACCTCGTTGTTAAGTTCTGTCACTGCTTTTTCATGCAGTTTTCTTTCAGAAATATCTCTGCCAAAGCAAGCCACACCGGTAATTTTTTCACCTACCTTTATTGGGTTCATGTAAAATTCCGTCCACCTTAAATTATTTTTGTCGGCGGTTATCCATTCTAATTCCGTATGAAAGGCACTACCAGCCAGCACTCTTTCATATAAATTTTGCCAGTATTGTAAATAAGCTTCCGGAAAATTATCATCGGATATTACGGAATCTCCGGGCTGTAACACTACACCTGTATATGTTTTGGTGTCATCGATGAAGGCGTTATTTCCTGCAATTAATTTAAAATCGCTGCTTACACTCCAAATTAAATCGGTGGTGCTGTTTATCAGGGCCTCTTTATTACTTCTTTCAAACTCCTTTTCTGCTGCTGCTTTTTTTTGTTGAGTAATATCATGGGTAGTGGTTATCATATGGGGTATGCCATCAATATTGAATTTTCTGGCAGATACCAGGCCAGTTTGAATGTCGCCGTTTTTTGTACGTAGCAATACTTCCAGATTTTCGGAAACTCCATTATTTAATAAGGTTTGTATCAACGTGTTTCTGTCTTCAATGTTTACCCAAAGCTGTAAATCAAGGGTGGTTTTACCCACAGATTCATTCCTGGTAAAACCGGAGCCTGTCTCAAATGAATCATTTACCTCTATAATTTTTCCACTGGGAATTTGAATAATCATTGCAGCATCCGGGCTGCTTTTAAACATTGTTTCAAAATATTTTTTTGAGTTCAGCATTTCCTTTTCTGCAGCTTTCCGTTGGGTGATATCAATAAAAAAAACTGATATCCCTGTAATTTTTCCATCAGTATCTTCTAAAGGAGAATACCGTACTTCATAAAAGGTGCGGTATAAGTTTCGATCACCATAAATTTCTTCCAGAGAAAGATATTCACCTTGTAAGACTTTATCAAAATTTATCCTGAATTTATCTCTGTCATCCGGTGTTGTAATGGCAGATAATATATCCATTCCCTTATAAATATCTTTCCCCCATAATTTTTTCATTACTTTTTTATGAAAAGAGGTAAACTCAGTATAGCAACGATTTGCATCCAGACTAAAAATGATAATATCCTGTGGACTTTCTAAAATTGATTTTAGAAATAAAAAATCATTTCGATAGTTGGTTTCACTGGTTTGTAAAGCATTTATTGCCGCTTGTCGTTCAGCTACCAGTTGGTTATTAATTAGTTTTATAAGGCTGAAAACTGCAATGGTAATTGTAACGTAAGAGGCTATATAAATAACCGGTATAAATAAGCTGCTGTCATTATCGGGTTTTTTATAAAAAAATATATCTAAAACAACCTGCGAAAAAAATATTAATCCATAGGTAGCAAAAAGTACGGTTAATAAAAATGTTGTTTTATTATAAGTTGCTTGATGCTGTTTGTATAAATCATTGGCCATGCCAAAGCATATATATGCAATTATTGACAATAGAAATACTTGCTCCAGCAAATCACTTTGATGAAAATAATAAGCAATGGTTGAAATAATAATCAGGGAAAATAATGCAATAAAATATGCCCGTTTAATAATTGTGCCAAAAAACAATTTTAAACCTGCTGCAATAAAAAGAAATGCAGTTACCAACAATATATCGGAAATAATTACAGAAGACAAATCGCCCTTTTGCTCCAGGAAAAAAGAAACAAATTGCGAAATAACCAATGCAGTAAAACCTGCCACCAACTGTAAAACCCCTTTAATTTTTTTATTTACTTTGTAATGCGCTAATAAAATAAAAATGTTGAGTATGCCCGATATGGCGATAACCAAGATAATTGTAGGAAGATGAATGTTCATGTAGTAATTTATAAACTTGTTTCAATTGGGATGATTTTATTGTATAAAATAAGTAACAAATAAGGTTCTTATTTAAAGCAGGAAAAGTCCTGTAGCAGATTTTTCTATTGGGTTGAAACCAAATTTACACATAACAAATAGTATTTGCTAATAAATAATAATTGGTTAAATCTGGGATGATATTATTTGTAGTACTGCTATTTCTTTATTTTCTACAATAGCAAATAGTTGTTCAATCTCAATTTTAGTAGGTTATTATTCATCTAAATTTAAGCAAAACGGCGGGCATAAAATAGGAGAAGTGCAACCCTTATTTATTTTTTTCGTTGAACAATATAAAGCCCGCCAATAACCAAACCCACTCCTGCAAAAGTGTACAGGCTGATAGGTTCTTTCAACATAATAGCTGCAATGGTAAATCCAAATACCGGGCAAAGAAATAGCCAGAAAGCTGCTTTAACAGGGTTATCCCTCAACAGGTACAACCACAATTGCACAGCACCAATAGAAACCGGCAGCGCAAGCCAAAGAATACTGCCGATTGATTTTATGTCGTACACATTTTTACTGCCATCATAAAAAATAAAAAGGAACGGCAGCAGGAAAACACCTCCTATTAAAGTTTGCCAGCCATTAATGGTAAGAATGTGAAGACCGCCCCATTTAGTTTTTGAAAAATATACAGCTCCTGCAGAATAGGAAAGAATGCCCATAAAAAGTATTAGAAGACCTGCCGGTGTTGCATAGCTGTTTTTAAGTAAAGGATATGCTGCTACAATAATTCCACCGGTGCATAGTAACAGGCTGAAAATGGTAACCCGTTTTATGGGTTGCCTGAGCCAGAATGCTGCTATGATGCTGATGAGTACGGGCCCTGTGCCAACAGATAACGAACCCAACCCTGCTGAAACATATTGCATGGCTATAACATACAGCCCCAGATAAATACTGATATTCAGCAATCCATAAATGGCTAATTGTTTCCATTCCTGTTGTTGTGGCAAGCGTACTTTTAGTATGCCATTCGCAATAAAAACCATGATAACACCAGCAATAAAAAATCTTGTAACTGCAATTACAAAAGGCTGTGCAGATTGCAGACCGATTTTGGTAGCCGCACTCGCCGATGCCCATAACAGCGCAAATAAAATGCCCGCAATTATTAACCTCAAATTATAAGCACCTGTATGTTTCATTTGTACAATATCAGGCCGGAAGATATTGAATATTGAAATGACAAATCAAAAGCATTGTACTTTCTTCCGCCGGCAATGTTGCCCTATCCTGATTTTCTTTTTATTTAGCTGTTGCAACAATATTATTTCAACAAGTTAATTTTTTGCCATGCGATAAGAATCATACTATAACAAAACCAAACTCATTTTTTTTATTACCTGATTTTTATTTATTCGTATTTCAACAAAAGCAAGCCAATATGTATCAGCAGCCAAATTATGTAAGTGCCCAGGAAGCACTATCTGTAATACAAAGTAACCAACGGGTATTTGTGCATGGGAGTGCCTGTACGCCCCTTCATATGATGAGGGAACTGGCCAAACAAAGCTACCGTTTGCAAAATGTGGAACTGGTTTCCATTACCGTATTTGGAGAAATAGAAGTTGATAAGCCACAATACAAGGATAGTTTTCACATAAACTCTTTATTTGTATCAACCTCTGTAAGACAGGCTGTATATGAAGGCAGGGCAGATTTTGTTCCGGTTTTTTTGAGTGATATTCCTGACCTTTTCAGAACAGTATTGAAACCAGCAGTGGCCATCATACAGGTATCTCCGCCGGATGAACATGGTTATTGTACTTTAGGTGTATCGGTAGATATTGCACGTTCGGCTACTGCAAATGCAAAAATTATTATTGCGCAGATAAATCCAAAAGTACCCCGTACGCATGGTGATGGTGCAATTCATATCAGCAGGTTTACGTATTGTGTATTGCATGAAGAGGAATTGCCGCAGGTTGACTACGCTGCTAAAATGGGTGCGGATGAGTTAATCATCGGAAAATATGTTGCTGAACTAATTGATGATGGCAGCACATTACAAATGGGTATCGGTACCATACCGGATGCTGTTTTCCGAAGCCTGCACAACCACAAGCACCTGGGTGTGCATACCGAAATGTGCAGCGATGGTATTGTTGATCTTTTTGAGAAAGATATAATTGATAATACCAAAAAGAAGATACATCCTTTTAAAGCCGTAACAGGGTTTGCAGTTGGTACCAACAAGTTGTACAATTATGTCAACAATAATCCCGCCTTTGCATTTTTAGATATCGATTATGTAAACGATCCACACGTTATTCGTCGCAACCCAAAAGTAATTGCAATTAACAGTGCCATTGAGGTGGACACAACCGGACAGGTTTGTGCTGACAGTATTGGAACCTACCAGTTTAGTGGTATTGGTGGCCAAATGGATTTTATGCGTGGGGCAGCGTTAAGTGATGGCGGTAAACCAATTATTGCATTAACTTCCCGAACTAACAAAGGAGTGGCACGCATTGTACCAACGCTTAAACCGGGTGCAGGCGTGGTTACTACAAGGGGCCATGTACATTATATCATCACCGAGTATGGCGTTGCTTATTTGTATGGAAAAAATCTGCGCCAACGGGCACATGCACTAATAAATATCGCTCATCCGGATGATAGGGAGTGGCTAACAAAAGAAAGCTTTGAAAGGTTTAAGATTTTTTAAAACACAAATATCTTGGTGGTTAACACATTTGCTGCGGACTAAGAGACCGTACAGCGGTGTTAGGTGATAGTTAGTTTAATATTCCCAGCCAAGGCAGAAAATAAAGCAATAATGCAACCCACAAATCAAGATAACAAAACCTCGGCAGGGATACTCAGTTCATGATGAAACAGCCTGGCTAGCTCCAGCGTAAGTGGCTTACGTTTGTTTAGTAGGGCAGAAACATATCCCTTTGTGCCTACCTTGCCTACCCAATCTTTATTTTTTAAACCCCTCTCCTGCATTTTCAATTTGATGGCTTCAATAGGATCTGGACAAGGAATAGCATAGTTGATATCTTCATATTGTTTTATTAACAAGAGGGCCACCTGTAATTTATCCCCATCAGATGAACCGGGCTTTACTTTTTCATCAAACATTTTATCTGCCCAATCCAAATATTCCTGGTATTTTTTTTTAGTTTTTATTATTTTAAGTTCCATGTTTATTTCTTTTTAAGTTGAACAATGATTACGTCTATTTTATCGCATTGCGCATGCGCCCCAAACCATTTAATTTGAATGACTTTAAATTCAAATATAATCCTTACTACCAAGCGATAGTGGTTTCCCTTAATATTAAAAACTACCCTATCGTCTGCTACCAAGCTGGCATTTCCATGAAGCTTTTTCAATTCATTGAAATTCTTAATATCATATTTCACCAACTCATGATATCATTCCTGCAACGCTGTGGCTGTTTCCGGGTATTGCTTACAATAATCAAGCAATGTTTTTCTGGTAATGATGTTGAACACAAAACAAAGGCAAGTAAAATGTTTACTAATGGAAAACCTTTTAGTTATTGTGTTTATGGATTATATGGAAGTTTAAAATTGAAAAGCAATGGAAACAGCCGGGATGACGAGTGCTTTAATTTCAGCTGGTATGTTGCAAATTTTTAATTGTTTGTGTTTGTAATATTTCTGCTACCCGTTGCAAACAGTTATACAATTGCGCTGCACCATGTCCCAGTAGCAGGATGATAAACCCGTTTACCGGTGCAATAGCGACACCAAATTCCATATTTTTTCGTTTGATAATAGCTTTATGATTTGGGCTTGTAATTTTTTACAATCA
>JBBQEA010000262.1:0-6543 GCA_038320245.1 Chitinophagales bacterium
AATGCAAGAGGGCTTACGGCAGCCAATAAAATGCTGTTGCTGGCAGCCACAGTTTACAATCTCAAGAAGTGGTTACGGTTCACAGCACCAGGATCCAATACGAAAATAATGGCAAAGATTAAAAGCGGCTACGGGGTGGTGTTATGCCATTTAAAAATTACTTTACGGGGGGTTATTTTAAGCCTTATACAGGCTGGAAAATTTTGGGATTTTAAAATGTGCCTTTACAAAACAGGGAATTAAATAGCCATAATTATGCTCCCATTAATGCTGCTAAAGATTTATAGCTAACTTTTTGAAGAATTATAGTCGTGCAACAGTGACCAATGTTGTAGGCAGTATTACACCTGAGTCCTAATCATGTCAAACTTAAATTCAGCAATATGACTTTCATAAAGATCAATTGTTTTGGCGGTACAAAACTTTTTGATTATTTCTAGATCAGTATTTTGAATATTAGCCCCTACAATAATTTCTTTAATTAAAAAATGTGGAACTTTGAATAGGAATATATCAAAAGGAGTTCTGGGGATTTTTTTTGTTGCACTTGTTAATCTTACTAATAATCTTTCTTCTTCTTCATATTTCCAATCTGTTGCTTTTGTAATTAAAACGTCAGAAGTAAAATACTCATCTTTAGTGACTGGGACTTTAATTCTGTTTTCAGAATAAGTTATCGGGCGAAATAATATATCGCCATCTGTCTTATCCTTATAATTTGAAAAATAGCAATCTGAAGTATTAAATCCTATACAAAAACCTTTATGAGATTTAGAGTAATGTGACCACATTAGAGAACTATCCCACCGACGTGATAATGACAGGATGCCAACTCTGCCATTAATTTTTTTATTGGTCTCTGCACGGTATCGCTCTCTTAAATTACCTTTTTTATCTTTTCGCAGATTTGTAATTTCAGTTTTATATTTTCGTTCTATATTATTGTTGTTTTCTTTCTTTTGTGCTTTTGGAAGTTTTGAGTGCGAGATATTTTCAAGTAATCTACTTTGCATTTCGTTAAGTATTTCGATAACTTCTTCTACAGTTGGCAAAATAGGTACACATTCAAAAGGATCATTTAAGTCAGCCGGTTGTGTAATTCTAATTAACTCATCCTCAAAATAGCTTAATCGCTCTGGTGGAAAATATTTGTAAATAATATTGCTAGAAGTCATTAGAGTGCCAATTAATATTGCCTACAACGAGTGAGGCTTTGTGCAGTTTTGTCGAGACTCGTCACCAAAACTTCCACCAAATTTTCTTTTCATTTTTCGTTTGTCTGTCCGCGTTTTTACTTTTAGTAGCGTCACCGATTGGAGTTTTTGCACTGCCGTTCATCAGGCGAGACCTTATGAGATCAACCAGTATTCTCCAATTGTCATTTCTGACATTGCCGCCCCAATTGCTAAGGTCAACGGTCTGAAATGTGTTGAAAGGGGGACTCGGAGTGCCCCTATCAATTCTGCAGGATATGAGACGATTACGAACTCGGGCATATTCAGCCTCTGAGTAGACCCAATCACTTATAACTGACGCGTCGGACCAAACAACGAGAACTAGTCTCGAATTATCTAGCACCTTGCGAAGAAAGCCCTGGTAATCGACTCCGGCCGGAATATCTCGATCCCAAAAGACGATAAGATTTTCATTTTTTAGACGCTCTACAAGCAAACTAATCAGTTTAAAATTGGCCTGACTATAAGAGATGAATATGTCATTTACTTTTCTCGTCATCCCATGTTGGTCAATCCAGTTTTCCATTGTAAACTCCTTAGGGTTTTGCGATTATCACTTGTTAGCCACCTAATATGATTTCCTATTGCCAATAACCAAAGCCAAATTGAAAAACTAAAGTTGAAGATAACAATTGAAAGCCAAATAGTAATTCTTCAGCCCGAACAAAAGCTACATAGAATTACAAAAGCTAAGTGTTATTTCGTCAAGCCACCATATTGCCAAACCGATGTAAGCGGCTGGCGGGTCATTCGCTTGGTTGTCGAATTTCTTTTAGGTTGTCAATTGTCAACCATGGTCTTTTGCGATGCAACATACGATGGCAGTTTGAGCAAACTAATGCAAGGTCTTCAATTTTTGTTGCAGTTTCTTCTGTCAATTGAGAGATTGGGAAAATATGATGAGCTTCAATAAAGCCATGTCCAATTTCTCCATAAGTGTCCACGAATGAAAAGCCACAAACTTGGCAACAAAGTTTTTCGTCATTTTTAAGATGTCGCTCTTTTGCTAATCTTATAAGTTCTTTATTACGTTCCTTAGACTTATGAAGTTTATAAATTTCTTTGCCCTCTGGAAACGAAATTTCATCATCTTCTTCTGCTACAAATAAATCTTGTTCGGTCGTTATGTCCGAAATTATTTCATCTTTTGGTTCTACTGTTGATTGTCCGTTTGTATTTGTCCGAGTTGATGAAAATGTAAAGTTTGCTTCTTTCATTTGGCTTCCCAAAATATAAAGGAATGAATGGGCGTCAAGCAAACTTGCTTTTGGGTCTTTGGTCTTTAAAAAATCTCTTACTTGTTTATTGATGTTTATAAACTCTGTATAATTGTCCCATGAAGCCCGTCCGCTTGTTTTAAAATCTGTCAAGCCGATAAGTTCAAATATTTGGTCAAACCTTTCTTGTGTTATGGGTAAATAGCGTTGACTGTCCTTTATAAAAAACAAGTAAGCGATAAATTGATAAGAGATTTTCAAACTCAGGAATGTCTCAAACGCTTCGTCATCTTTTATTTTGCTTTTGTAAAAGTCGAAAAGTGCTTGCTCAAGAGGCTTGCTGTTTGGTCGTTTAGCAAAGTCATCTTTTTTTCTCCAATCAACAAGGTTATTGTCATGCCATTGATAATTATAGTGCAGCCGTGTCTGAATTGCCGAGTTTACCTTTTGTTGAATTTTGCCTGTTCCTATGTCGGCTTCTTTCCAATGTTTTTGGTCTAAACTTTCTTTAGCTTCCTTAGAAACCTGGTACTTATAATTTTCTTCTTTGTCAAGGTATGAAGATGAGTGAAAATTTGTGAATGTGTCACCCGTTTTTTGATTTATAAAGTCAATAAGGTCTGCAAATAATAATTCTAAATTTTCTATAGGAACTGTCATGGTAGTAATGGTCTGTACGCTTGCCGCTTACGTTCAGGGCTTGCCGAAGTTGGGGCAATAGAATTCCGTCCGCCCGGCTAACTGAAGCTAAATTTATAAATAAAAGTTGATGATTTGCACATAGCTAAATTAATAACGTCAAGCTGGATATGAAGCTAAATTGAAAAACAAAAAGTTGAAACACGGCTTTCGTCCGCCCCCATTTTGGCAAACCCCATGTAAGCTGCAGTTCTTCTTTTCATCGTGCAAATCTCAGTCGTTTGTCAGCAAGAGATAAATACTTCATTCCTGTTTGGTCAAAGGTGTCCTCGGCTTTTTCAATATGTAGTGCCGAATAAATTGCACTTGCAAAACCAGGAAGTCCGCCTACAACGGCTCCAACAGTTGCGGCTGTTACAAGACCTTGAGCAGCTCCAAAAATTCCGCAAGCTGTCCCGAAGAAAATTGCTCCAAGTTTTGACTCGTTCATTTTAGATGTTAGTGCATCTTTTTCAGATTTCAGTTCTTTAATTTTTTCGGAAAGCAATTCGTCATTATCATAAATTGGATTCAATGCAATTTGCTCAACTACATTTTTAAAGCGATTAAGATTGTCAAGATTTTTGTCTTTGAATTTTTGAAGTTTCGTAATATTAATTTCCTCTGGCATTGGAATAAGTTCCTTTAAAATTTCATCTCTCTTATTGCTTATTTTATGTGTTACCCGTCTAAACTGTCTTAGAAAATCAATTGAAAAAGATTTGTCTGTTGTCGGTAACATATTCAACTTGCCTGCTAATACTGAAGCCAAATATGCCATTAGGTAATTTGCAGTAGTTTTTTCAACTGCATACCAATTATCTTTTGTATGTCTTGCCAATCCTAACTGAGAAAGAGAATACATTAAGTCGCCATCAAATTTTTGGCTGCTTACTCTTGCTGTCTTTTGTAAAAATTTTAATTGGTTTACAGGTTCTTGATTTACCAAATCAAAAGATTCTCTTTTTCTGTTAATGTTGTATCCGTCTGATTGAATGAAGTCAAGGAACGGCTTGTTTAATTCCCAAGGATGTTCTAATTTTTCAATTGGATTTATCGGTACAACTAGCTCTTGCCTTACCAAGTCAAGCATGAATGGGTCGTAATTTTTTTCGGGTTCGTAAAAGAAATCCATTGGAACAATTGAACCTACTTGTTCATAATAGAGAAGTGTCCGAACAGTCCAGTCCGTTTTTGGAAGGTTTATGTATGGGAAGTAAAGAAGTTTGTCTGCCATAATTATTTATTGATACAAATTTTCAATGTTGTACTGTACTTTCTACGGAGCGATAGAATTGCAGCTTACACGTAAATATATGATATAAGATGCTGTTCAAAAAAAATCAGCACCTGATAATCACTTAGTTAGTGTTATACATTTTGTATTGTTGTTAGTACAATCCACCAATAGGTATTTACCAATCTATATCCCCTTTCTTATATAAATCATCGAACGGGCTAATTATATTTACCAGTTGTTCTTGCTCACATGTAAATACCGTTCTGAAGTTCTTATATCAAAATGATCCAGCAAATCTTTTATATATTTTATATCGGTTCCCTTATCGAGCAGGTGAGTAGCAAAGCTATGTCGTAAACTGTGGATACCTACTTCTTTACTTATGCCTCTAGGTCCCAGCCGAGTCCTGCCAGGAACTCGGAGTACATAGAATAACGATCCCATCTGTTTAATTTAATTTACCGCCGGGTCTTCTTTGAGAGACTCAATCTACGCCTTAGACTTTTGTTAACCTCATCCTCATACCCCATGCACCTCCGGATGCATCCATCCCTCCCTATAAGCTCGTCGCAATAAAGCAGTTGCTTCTGCATCGCCTTTTACCTGCCTGGTTTTAGGATCGTAGATGAGTGGCCTTCCTGTTTTCATGGATAGGTTTGCGAGGATACAACTGGCAGTAGAGATATGGCCTTCTTCTATATCAGCAACAGGTCTGGTATGGTTTTCAATAGCGCCTAAAAAGTTAAGCATGTGCAACCGTGTAGCCGGCGCTGCATTCAGTTCTATATCGGGCTCCGTAAGGTCTTCGGGATATTTTTCTTTTTCATACACCACATCTTTATGTATGGCTTTACCTTCTCCTTCCGGTATAAAATCATACCGCATAGTGCTGGCTTTTAAAGTGCCTTTGTCACCATAAATAAATAACGCCCACGGGTAGTCGGGATCAGCAGGCGTGCCCCAGCTGCGGTGCTGCCAGTTACAATTGAGGTCATCATATTCAAAGACGGCGCTTTGTGTATCTGCTATGTTTGATTTACCTTCTTTATCTACATATATGCCGCCGGTGGAGCTTATGCGTTTGGGCCAGCCAAGCTTCAGCATCCAGCGTACCGTATCGAACATATGTACGCACATGTCGCCCATAATGCCATTCCCATATTCCATAAATGTGCGCCACCAGCGTACATGCGGCAAGCCATCATAAGGGCGCATAGGTGCAGGGCCGGTCCACATGTTGTAATCAAAAAAATCAGGCACGGGCTCCACAGGCGGGTTACCGTTTTTGCGCATGTGAAAATAGCAGCACATATCTACATGCGATATTTTACCAAGTAATCCTGCATCTACAATATTTTGTTTGGCATCAATTAAATGAGGCGTGCTCTTCCGTTGGGTACCTGCCTGCACAACTTTATTGTACTTACGGGCAGCCGCCACCATAGCTTCGCCTTCTATAACGTCTGCGCTTATGGGCTTTTGTACATACACATGCGCACCTGCTTTTACTGCGTCTATCATTTGCAATGCATGCCAGTGGTCAGGTGTGCCGATAAGAACAATATCAAGCTTATTTTCTGCCAGCATTTTCCGGTAGTCACCATAAAGCAGCGGCTTCTTCCCGGACTTCTGTCTCTGGCTCACCATAACAGCGGCTTCGTTTAATTTGTTCTTGTCTACATCACAAAGCGCTACTACCTCTACAGGCGATACCTGTATCAGGCGAAACAGATCGCTCTTACCATACCAGCCGGTACCAATTAAACCCACACGGTAACTTTTATCTGCATTCAAAAGCATGGGCATGCCTGTAGCATTCAAACCAGCAAGGGCAATGGATGCGGCTGCGCCTTTAAGTAAGGTGCGCCTGTTAATGTTATAAGGAGACATAATTTAAGATTGAGTATTGAAGTTATCAAAATTATCTATGGCATTTTGAAAATTTGATATGCAATTTATATAGGTATGTTTTTTAGGGCTGCGGAACATTCAATAAAAAAATTATTATAGATTTGAAACTCACGTACCAACTAACGCCCATTCTAAAATATTCATAAAGATTTATGCCAGGTTCTGATTTTGCTGAATACTATAAAAGAATATCCAATACAGAGTTATTTGACATTCTTGATAACGCTGAAGAGTACCAGCTATCAGCACTCGAAGCTGCAAC
>JBBQEA010000263.1:0-6483 GCA_038320245.1 Chitinophagales bacterium
CAAAAGCAATCGTATAAGCTGGAGTTTGAACCGAATAGACTTGCAGGCAGTGGCTTTACCGCCATCTTGCAGGATAGTTATTTAAATAGCAATACCCCAGTAGATTTACTGTCAACCACCCGTGTAGACTTTACGGTAGATGCCAACGCAGCTTCCGCAGCAGCCAACAGATTTAGATTGGTATTTAAGGCATCAGGTGCTTTGCCGGTAAGCTTTATCAGCATCAGTGCCAATCGTGGTGCAAGAGGCGGTGCAACCGTAAACTGGAAAGTAGCTGCAGAAAGATCCGTTCGCCAGTACGAAGTAGAACGCTCCATAAACGGCAGAACATTTACTGCTGCAGGAACGGTAAATGCCACGGGGCTTAGCAACTACAGTTTTACAGATGCAGCCGCAAGTGCAGGCACGCTGTTCTACCGTATTAAAATGGTAGGCATGGCAGGTGAAATAAACTATAGCAGCATTGTTAAATTAAATGCAGGTACTATTAAACCGGGCTTTAGCATTTCTCCAAACCCTGCCGAAGGCGGTATCGTAAACCTGCAGTTAATTAATCAGGCAGCAGGCCAATACCAAATAAGGTTATTGAGCATTACCGGCCAGCTTGTTTTTGGTAGCTATGCAGCACATGCCGGCGGAAGTGGTGCACAAGTAGTAAGCCTACCAGCAGGTATTGCAAGAGGTACTTACCAGATGGAGATTATAGCACCGGATAAAACAAGAACTGTACAAAAACTATTTATCAATACAATCAAATAAAAAACTAACTATCCAAAAACCATTTATCAAAAATGGTTTTTGGATTTTTTTAAACTAATTTCACGTCTTTAATAAAATATCATTATGAAGAAATCATTTGTATCTACTTGCCTGCCGCTGTTAATGTTGCTGGCTTTTTTTATGCTATCGCCAGTATTAGCCATTAGCCAAGGAGGGCCAGGTGGACCTGGGGACGGCCCTCCAACAGGAGATGCCGTGCCATTCGATGACAACATGAACCTGCTTTTTTTAGCAGCGGGAATTGTATTTGCAGGAGTAGTAGTTGTAAAGCAGTTGCAACAAAGAAAAAAAGCAAACGCATAAATTTTAAAAAATACTAACAGTTAACAATATTTAGTTGCACCTCTTTTGAGGTGCAACTTTTTTTTGTTTAAGGGGGTATTCAATCATTTGTTGAAATGTTGGTTGGTTGGTATTCTTAATTAAAAACTACTGCCTACTCCACTACTCCCTTCCATCTTACAATATGCAAATGAATACCCTTAATTGAAAACGTCACACAATTTTCACTGATTGATCAACGCTGAGGCAGTAACATAAAAATGCTACTCGCTGACATTTGCAAAACGTTTCATCACTACGAAAAACTTGCAGTGATAACCTGACGATTCATCTAATTGTTTTATCATTTGCCAATGAACTACAATAAAGAATTGATGGTTTTAGATATTGATGTTATTCAAATTGAAAGGCGTTTTTGTTCCACATTTTTCAAATCGGTACCTTTATGGCAAGGAATTTAAATTGTACCATGTTTAAAACGAGTGTATTGCTTTTATGGGTTGCTGTGCTGTTGGGCTTTATTGGCTATCCTGTTTACGGGCAAAAAACTCCCGGCAATACCGACACATTTTTTCTGGCAAAAAAAAAAGGCCTGATAGGTGAATTGGGAAAAACTATTTCTACTACTAATAATAATGATGCTGAACCTGTACAAAAAGTAAACCCCTTTATGGCTTACTCCGGTAAGTTTATCAGGAGTGTGAGGATAGTTAGGTTGGGGTTTGAAAGAGAAATAAATGATACTACCAAATACCATAACAATTTTGGGGCAATTGTTGCCAACATGTTACACAACAAAACATGGGAAAAAGTTATTAATAATAATCTATTTTTTAAAGCCGGTGATTTACTAAACCCCTACCTGCTTGCGGATAATGAAAGATTTTTGAGAGATCAACCTTATACACAGGATGCTTTGTTTAAAGTTGAACCTGCAGATGATAACAATGAGGAGGTAGATATAATAGTTCTTAGTAAAGATAACTTTCCAATTGGCGGGAGTTTTGATATGGTAAACTCCAATAAATACAAGGTAGAATTGAAGAATGAGAATATATCCGGATCCGGATCCCGGTTATTACTTCGTACATTATATGATGCAGAAAGAAAGCCAAAAATAGGTTATGGTGGAGAATTTTTAAATCGAAATATCAAGGGATCATTTATAAACTGGACAATCGGTTTTCAAACTTTTAAAAATGCATTTAACAGTGGGCGAAACGAGGAAACTACTTTTTATACGCTGTTTGAAAAACCATTGGTAACAGCCTATATACCCTGGGTGGGAGCTTTGGAATTAGCTTATAATAAAACCAGCAATGCCTACAAACAGGATTCCATTTATCTGAGTGATTTTAAATATAGCTACAATAAAATAGATGGCTGGTATGGATATAATTTCGGCACCAATGGTTTGAGAAAAACCAATATGCAAAGCCGGCAGCGAAAATTTATCGCAATACGTGGATTATATCAGCAATTCATAGATTTACCGTTAAATGTACGGCGGGTATTTGATTACAGGTTTTCCGATATCAGAGCCGTGCTTGGTTCATTCAATATATTTGAACAAAATTTTTATCGCACCAATTTCATCTATGGCTTTGGAAGAAATGAAGATGTGCCGCAGGGCTTTACTGCTGCAGTTACAGGCGGTATCACCAATAAAAAAGACAGTATCAGCAACAACAGCAGAATGAGGCCATACTATGCCATTGAAGGAACAAGATCTCATTTTAATAAAAAAGGATTTTTCAGCACTTACACTTTAAGATTGGGTGGCTTCTCTTACAAAGGAGGACTCGAGGATATTGACCTGCTGTTAAACGTTGATCATTTTACACGGTTAAAAAAAATAAACTCCGGTTGGTTTAACAGGCAGTTTTACAGCTTTGGAATTACAAGGCAATTTAACCCCGTTCTAAATCAACCTTTGTATGTAAAAAGCGATTTTGGATTACCCTACTTTAATTATGTTAATATCAATGCAGACTTTAGAGCAACGAGCAAATTCGAAACGGTATTTTATAACCTTCGTAAATTCTGGGGGTTTCGCTTTGCCCCTTTTGCCTTTGGCGATGTATGTATAATTAAACCGGTTAATCAACCTTTTAATAACAGCAGCGTATTTAGTGCTTTGGGGGCAGGAGTACGTACAAGAAATGAAAATCTCATTTTTGGGACAATTGAATTAAAGTGTTTTTATTTCCCTAAAGTGGTGCAAGGTATGGACAATTGGCAGGTGCAGGTGGGCAGTAATATCCGGTTTAAATACAATAGTATCTTTATTAAAAAACCGGATTTTATTATTTCAAATTAAATACAGCTTTTAAATAATTTCTCATTAAACCATTTTAGTATTAAATTTTATTTTACTTTTGGGTGCCAATAAAAAAAATGTTCTTCCGTAGAAACGGAAGAACTTTAACGATTGCTTGCCATATGAAAATTCTTGGAATATTATTTATTGATATTTCTGTAACACCTGCATTACAATGCAAAATTTAGTAACGATTGCCTGCTTATTTTAACGATTGCCTGTCTATGATTTCTTATCTGCTCGTATGCTGAAACAAAATTAAGTGAAGATAGGATTGCATTTTTTTCAACTTACAGCGTAAACTATTATGCTTAAACCGGGGTTAATTTTTACAACCCTTTGCAGCATTGATTTGTAACGAAATTTATTTATGATGCCCAGCCGATTTACAGATACATTATTTCAATTGGTTCACTCACTTGAAAAGGCTGAGAAGCGAAATTTTAAACTTTATATAAAGCGGAGTTCCTCTAATGAAGACCTTAAAATAATAGAATTATTTGATGCCCTGGATAAATTGGATGAATATGACGAAACAGTTCTATTAAAGAAACTATCCTCTATAAAAAAGCCCCAACTTTCTAATACCAAAGTGCATTTATATAAGCAACTGCTTGCCAGCCTCCGGCTATTAAAGAGTACAGATAGTATAGATATGCAATTAAATGAACAACTGGATTATGCCCGGATATTATACAATAAAGGATTGTACCAGCAAAGTCTCAAAATTCTGGAGAAGGCAAAAGAAGTTGCAAAAGAACACTACAAGTATAATTTTTTAACACAAGTAATATCCTGGGAAAAAAAAATAGAAACCCTGCACATTACAAGAAGCATGCAGGATAAAGGAACTATGTTAGCCAATGAAGCCGTTGAAGTAAATACCAGGGTGGATATGGTTGCAAGAATGAGTAACCTATCGTTGCAACTGTACAGCTTTTACATTAAAAATGGTCATGCACGCAATGAAAAAGATGAAATAGGTGTGACAGCTTTTTTTAATAAAAACATGCCTGAGAATGCTTCTAAACAAACAGGCTTTTATGAAAGATTTTACCTGTACCAAAGTTATTGCTGGTATGCCTTTATAAGACAGGATTTTTTAATGTACTACCGCTATGCACAAAAGTGGAATAATATTTTTAATGAACAGCCCTTAATGATAAAAGTAGAAACCGGTTATTATATTAAAGGCCTGCACAATCTACTAAATGCACACTTTGATTTAAGAAACTTTAAAGGCTTTGAAATTACGTTGAAAGAGTTCAAGGAATTTGCTGCTACTCCCCTTGCCAATCACCATGATAACCACCGGATACAAACTTTTGTATACATCAATAGCGCCACCATCAATCAGCATTTTATGTTGGGAACCTTTGCTGAAGGTCTTAAAATGGTGCCCGAATTGGAAGCTAAACTTAAAGAATATGATTTATACCTGGATAACCACCGCATCCTTGTATTTAATTATAAAATTGCCAACCTTTATTTCGGCAGTGGTAATTATGATGTTGCCATTGACTACCTCCAAAAAATAATCAATGACAATATTGACTTGAGAATAGACCTTCAATGCTATTCAAGATTGCTTCATTTAATGGCGCACTATGAGTTGGGTAATTTTGAAATTATTGATTCGCTGGTGAAATCTGTTTACAGGTACATGGCCAAGATGGGCAACCTTACCGTGGTTGAGGAAATTATGTTTAAGTTCCTTCGCAATTCCTTTCTGCAACCAAGAAGTAAAATTAAACAGGAGCTGGAAAATTTTCTGCACAGCATCAAAAAGCTGGAAAAGAATCGTTTTCAAACAAGAACATTTGCTTACCTCGACATCATATCATGGGTAGAGAGCAAAGTGTATCAAAAACCATTAAGCGAAATTATCGGGAATAAATATTTAACCAGCAAACAAAGACGCTACCCCAACGAAACTTTGTAAAATAAATAGTTTAGCAATTAAGCTGTTTTAAATACCTCCTCTCATAGATGTTTAGAGGGTTTAGGAGTTTAGATGAAGCCCTGAAAGAGCAACCACTAAATAACCAACAAATAGCAGTTATTTAATGACTATCTGCAATTAGGAGCACACCGTTTAAAAAAGGGTAGAGCCGTAGGCTCGGTTCTGTTTTGTAACAACGGATTTTAATCCGTTGTGTTTTAAGAAACAGGCTATCTGAGAGCCGTAGGCTCGGCGCATATTGTTGTGTCTTTAAATAAACCTGGATGTTTTCAACTAACGGTTACTGAATTTTTATATGGACCGAACCTACCGTTCTCATTACACTATCTGTTACTTCATCAACGGGTCGAAGCCTTCCGCCTCAGGCTAACCCACATTGCAGCATTCTGTCCTTCAATTGTTAAATTTTAATTTTTTTTGAGTTTGTTATTCGTAGGGAGGTACTGGTAAAAATGCTATATGGTAAGCATGCAGCCTGTTTTCGATTTGTAGTACACTGGGGGTATTGGCTATATTGATTGGTTAGCAGAGTTTTGCAGTAGATGTATTTCAAATTCAGCCTTCGATATAATGCTGGTAAGCAGCAATCAGATGCCTACTACCGTTTGGTAGAAAGCTATCGCAATGCAGAAGGCCGTGTTTGTCACCGTACCATTCTCAATATTGGTTTTATAGCCGATGTCTTTACACCGGAGCAGCTCAATCAAACAGCCAGGCTGCTTACCGACAGGTATGAACTAAAGCAATCCTTATTTGCAACAACAGATTCAGCCGTTGCCGAGTTATTAGAAATGTTATGGCAAAGAATTGTTGATGAAAAACGGCTTGATCTTACACTGCACAGCACCCACTCCCGTAAGATTGACTCTGATACCATGCAGCACAGCAATGTAAAGGAGATTGGCTCAGAGTGGATCTGTCATCAAACGGTAGAAGAACTGGGCATTGGTGCTGTGCTTGCAGCAGCCGGCTTTACACAGGAACAAACTCAACTGGCACTCACACAAATCATCAGCCGGGCAGTATATCCTGCATCAGAATTAAAAACAACTTCGTGGATAAAAGAAAACTCCGCTGTTGGCGAACTTACCGGATATGATTGCAACCTCATTACTAAAGACAAACTTTATGAAAGTGC
>JBBQEA010000264.1:0-6476 GCA_038320245.1 Chitinophagales bacterium
ATGCGTCTTAGTCTGTATATCAGCACTGGCACTCATTCCGGGACGGAAAGGAAATCTTCTTTTATGCGTAGAGTCAAGAAGATCTTTGTAAGAATCCGGATCAAGCCTGATATAAACTTTGTAATTGGTAACATCGGTGCTGGTATTTGTCAAATCATTTTGTGTAGCTGCACCATTATTGCTGCTCGCAATCTGTGTTACTACCCCTTTAAATTTTCTATCATTATAGGCATCTACCTCTATGTTTGCACTATCACCAAGACGCACTTTAGGAACATCATTCTCACCAACATCTACCCTTACTTCTATTTTGCTCATATCGGCAATGCGCATCATTTCGGTACCAGCCATCATTGAACTTCCTACTACCCTTTCCCCTTTTTTTACGCTCAATAAAGAAACAATACCACTCATTGGCGCTTCCAAAGTTGCCAGTCTGAGATCTTTATTCGCTTTTTGCAAAGCTGCCTGGGCGCTTTGCACCCCTGCTCTACTCCCTACAATACCTTGTTTAGCTGCGTTCAAATTAGCTACTGCAGATTTATAAGCGGCATCTGCTGTGTTGAATTCGTTCTTTGAAATTACTTTCTCATCATACAATTGTTTTTGCATTTTGTAGGTTTCATTTGCCTGGTTAAGGTTAGCTTCCAAAGCTCCTATGGATGCCTGTGCATCTGCCAACTGAGCCTGCTGTTGCTTTACAATTGCCTCTGCCTGGTCTCTTTGTGTAACATAAATATCACCATAGATTTTTGCCAACACCTGACCTTTCTTCACGCTATCGCCTTCTTCTACATTGAGTTCAACAATTTCGCCGGAAATATCAGGGCTTAATTTCACTTCCACTTCGGGATAAATTTTTCCACTGGCGTTAACTGTTTCCACTATAGTTCTCCGGGCAACTTTCTCCGCGGTAACTTTTATTCCTTCATCTTTCCCTATCACACCAGTTTTCTTAAGCACCACCAGCACAACAATCAATGCGACCAAAATAATTATTAACCATTTTAATGACTTATTCATAATGCCTCCTCAAACTCCTTTTTGTGAAGGAGTTTTATATTTAATTTGTTTTAAAAAATAATTTTTAATTCCAAGCTTAAAAAATTATTGGACCAATTTTAAACCTTGTCCCTTATAAAATTCCAAAACTTTCATCTTAAATACATAATCAAACTGGTTTACCACATTCTGCAACTTTGCTGTAAATAATTTGTTTTGATTAGTGGTCAGTTCCAGTGTTCCCAGCATTCCTACTTTATATCTTAGCAACGCAAAATCATATCCTTTTTGTGCAGATTCCACTGCTTTTTCTGAAGAAGTAAATTTATTCATCGCAACAATTGCTGCATTATATGCCTGGTAAATATCTTGTTTCAAAGTTTTGTTATCAAGATCCTTTTGATATTCCATGTTCTGAACGTTGATCTTCGATCTTTTATAATTGGCTTTTGCCTGCCACCCATTGAACAGTGGAACAGAAATACTGATACCGATAGTTTGTCCAAAATTATTATTTACCTGCGTCCCTAATCCAGGAGAAGTGATATATTTTTTTGGTCCATCAGTAAATACCGGCTGCTGTACATCATAGTTGTTCAGCACATTTCCCATGCCATCTGTTACTACGAGACCACTGGATTTATAACCACTTAAAACCTGGGTAAAATAGGGAGTACGTGAATATCCATAATTACTACTCAGACTTCCAAAAGCTGAGATAGAGGGATACATAGAACCTCGTGCTGCAAGAGAATTTTTTTCTGCGGCTTTAATATTAAAATCATTCATCCTTTGCTGTGGAAGATTGGACAGAGCCAAAGCATATACATGATCAGGCTGAAGATCACCAATCGTCTCTAATGGTATTTTTTCAATAGGTGGCTCATCAATATCAAAAGGTTCCGCGGCATCCACATTCATATAAGCCATCAGCACATATTTTGCCTGTGTTACATTTCCGGAAGCTGTAATGAGGTTTGAGGTATCTGTTGCGAGTTGGGCTTCCAGTTCTACTGCATTTAATTCGGGTAAAGCACCTGCCTTTACCTGAAGATTTACAATATCTAATTGAGTCCTTGACTGGCCTACTTGTACTTTTGCAATTTTTTCCTGTTCCCTCGCTAATAATATTTGCAGATAAGAATTAGCAACGGTAAGAGCAATATCATTTTTCATCTTTTCTGTGGCAGCTTTTGCTGCTTCCAGGGACCATTGATTGGCTAATATGGTATTTCTTTTAGAAAACCAGTTAAATATCTCAGCACTGCTCTGGAGATTTAATCCTACTGAAAAGAAATTTTGATTTTCAAGGATTCCTGTAGATGGGTTTTGAGATTTACCAAATCTCCATCCATCATTATTACTGAGGTTGGCAGATGGGTATTGGGAAAATTTACTTTGTTTGTAGGCAATCTCCGCAGTCTTAGCCTGTAAATCACTCTGTTTTACAGAAATATTGCTGTCCATTGCATATTGCACACACTCCTGCAATGTCCACTTCTTTTGTGCAGAAGCAGAACCAAATATTAAAAGCAAGAGTAAGACTGGTATAATCTTTTGCATCCGCAAATATAAAGTAACACCTTTTGCGAAATGCAAAGGCAACACTAAATTTTGATAAGTGGCAAATATAAAGGAGGGGAGAAACTATTTGGAACTCATACCTTCAAATCCTCTCTCTAAATCTTCAATAATATATTCCGCATCTTCTAAACCTACATACATTCTCAACCTACGGTGAGTTTTATTTTTTGGATCAAAGTCTTCTGTTTTGATTGAAGCACACCCGGGAATTATCAAAGATTCGTGTCCACCCCAACTAACAGCCATTAAAATGTGTTGAAGGCTTTCGCAAAAATTTTCTATTTCTTTAATGGTCTTTGCTTTTAGAATAAATGAAAATAAACCACCGGCACCCTGCATCTGTTTTTTGGCTAACTGATATTGAGGAAAATCTTTATCAAAAGGGAAACTAATCTCTTCCACTTCATTTTTGCTTTTTAAATAGCTCACTACTTTCTCAGCTGAAGCAGAAATTCTCTCGAGTCGCGCAGGAAGTGTCCTTATCCCACGCATAATGAGCCACGCATTGAAGGGGGTAGTTCCTATTCCCATATTCATATATTCACTATTGAAGATCTTTAGAATCATTTCTTTTTTACCGGAAAGTATTCCTGCTACTACATCGCTGTGCCCGTTGATATATTTGGTTGCACTTTGTAATACTAAATCAATTCCCATTTCAATTGGCCTTTGATATAAAGGAGAACAATAACTGTTATCACATATAGTAACTATCCCTTTTGATTTTGCTAATTTGGCTACAGCCTCCAGATCTTGTAAATAAAAACTCCAGCTGTTAGGGGTTTCTAAATAAATAATGGTAGTATTATCCTGAATAGCTTTTTCAAAATTCTCAATATTTCTTCCATCTACATAAGTGGTAGTAACACCAAAACGTGGTAACACATTATCAAACATTTTTTTTGCCCAGCTATACGGTTCTTCAACCGATACGATATGGTCACCACTTTTTACATTAGCAAGTACAGCCGCAAAAATGGTTCCTGCACCACTGTTGAAAACAAGACACTCTTCTGCTCCATCCAGCGCTGCCATTTTTTGAGATAATATTTTTAACGTAGGATTATTAGCCCGGCTGTAAATAAATACCGAATATTCATCTTCAAATGCTTTTCTGAAATCATCTACCGTTTTAAAAGAAAAATTGCTGGTCTGGTAGATCGGTGGAGCTACTGCGTTGAAATATTTTTCACGTTCTTCACCCAGTTCATTTAAAATATAAGAGACTGTTTTTGGATCCATATTTTATTTTTTTAAAAGATGCCACGAACCAGCCTGTCGGCTAACAGGTGGCATAAATTTTCACGAATTATTTTTATGTTCTTTTCCTTTTTTTACGGCTTCCACCACAAAATACAATATTACAAAAGCCGCCAAAACACCAAGTCCTATCAAAGAAATTTTTGTATCACTTATCAATATGCTTATACCAACAAAGGTATACGCAGCTATAAAAATTAAAGGTAATAAAGGATACAACTTCATCATGTATATGCCACTATCGTTGAGATAAGAAGTCTTTTTGCGAATGATAAAAATACTCCCCGCAGAGAAAACCATTCCAAAACAATCAAGAAAAATTGTAAAGCTCAAAATAGTATCAAATTCTTTTGCCCAAAAAATAATGAGCACACAAAGTATTGCAAAAACACTTAACGAAGTTGTAAGCGCTTCAGTTTTTACATTTCTTTTTTTGAAGGATGGTGGTAAAATTTTGTCTTCGCTCATAGCAGCCATTACCCTGGGGTTACTCATCAGCAAAATATTCACATAAGCCAGCACGCTTAAAAAAAGTAATACAGAAAGAATTCTTTCGGCATTGACTCCAAAAACTTTTGAAGCCATTATTGCCGCGATATTCTTTGCTGATTTTAATTCTTCAAACCCTATTACATTTACGTAAGCATAATTGATAGAAAGATAAAGAAGAATGATAATAATAATTCCCATGAAAATTCCACGGGGAATTGTTTTTTTAGGATTGACAACTTCTTCTCCAAAATTAATTGTTTGCTGATAGCCTCCGTATGTAAAGCTTACCGCCACTAATCCTACACCAAAAGATTTTAAATATTCAGTGATTACAGGACCACTACCCGAAATAGAGGAAATAACAGTGTGAGCCGAAGGTGTAGCAAAAAACAAAGGGCTTATCAATAGAATAACCATAAGGATCTTGATCACCGTTAAAACATTTTGCGTCCGTGCACTCATTTTTAAACCCAACAGGTTGACACCATAAAAAATAACGATTGCTGCAATAGCAATGGCGATTTGTAAATTCTGAATATAATGAGCATTTGCAGTCACTAAAAGCCAGCCAGTATTCTGTGATTGAGGAATCAAAACACCTGTAATATATTCTCCACCGACTAACGCCACAGCAGCCAGCGATACGGCATTTGAAACAAGTATGATGCAATTGATCGCAAATGCAATTGACGGATGATAGGCATAGGCAAACACTTTATAATAACCACCTGTTACCGGCAGTCGGCTACCTATTTCTGCATAAGTAAGCGCACCGCATAAAGCAATCACTCCTCCGGCAATCCAGGCAGCATAAAATATTGCCGGACTGCTTACTGCTTTAGCCACATTAGCAGGGGTACGAAAAATTCCCATACCCACCACGAGGCTTACCATGATAATGGTAAAGTCGAATAGCGAAAGTTGTTTTGTGATTTTCAAGAAGGGAAGGTAGAAATTTTTGTGGTTACATTTGTATTTTATAAATCATAGATCCCGATGAAGAAGTGCCTTTCAATTTTATCTTTATTAATCCCCCTTTCCGTTTTTGCCCAAACAAATTCTAATTTTGATTCAACCAAAACATTAGAAAACATAATTGTAAAAGCATACGAACAAAACCGAAGCCTCATTGATGTGGCAGCCCCAATAAGTGTTACAGGACAGGCACAACTCAACCGCTTTGGCAATATGAGCATTTTACCCGCATTAAATATTACACCCGGTGTAAGCATGGAAGAACGTTCGCCAGGAAGTTATAGACTTAATATTCGTGGGAGTTCATTACGATCTCCATTTGGTGTACGAGATGTAAAAATATACCTGAATGATATTCCTCTTACAGACCCCAGTGGTAATACTTATTTAAATCAACTGAGCTTTTATAATTTTAATTCTATTGAAATAATTAAAGGCCCGGCCAGCAGTTTATATGGAGCGGGTATTGGCGGTGCGATGCTTATACACACTTTGCCGGCCGAATGGAACAAAGGAGTTTCGCTTGATTACACAATGAGCAGTTTTAATACCAACAATATTAATATCAATGTAAAAACAGGCGATGCCAATCATGGAAACAGTTTCAATTATTCTCATCAAACAAGCGACGGATATCGTCAACAGACAAAAATGCGCAGAGATATTGCTACATACGAAAGTGTATTGAAAGTAAATGACAAACAAACACTGCATGCATACATGTCATACAGCGATCTTTACTATCAAACACCCGGTGGATTAAACCTGGCTCAATACAATGCTGATCCAAAACAGGCAAGGCCTGGCTCAGGTTCACAGTCCGGAGCCATACAGAACAAAGCGGCTATTTACCAAAAAAATTTTTTGACAGGATTTAGTAACGAATATGTGTTTAATGACCGTTGGCACAACACAACTTCTTTGTATGGATCTTATACCGATTTCATTAACCCGGGAATAAGAGTGTATGAATACCGGAAAGAACCACATTTTGGAGGTAGAAGCGTATTTGAATATAAAAAAGATATTGGCAATACAGCTTTCCAGCTTGATTTTGGAACGGAAGCACAAAAAGGATTTTTTAATACAAGAGATTACGGAAATAAACTTGGTGTAGCTGATTCACTCCTATCTGATGATAATTTAAACAATTGGCAATACAT
>JBBQEA010000265.1:0-6470 GCA_038320245.1 Chitinophagales bacterium
AAAATTAAAAGCGAGGGGGATTACCGGCAGGGCTATTGGTAAATTAACCTATGCGCTGTTACAACAAGTATCCCCAAACAATTTTCCGGAAAACATGCCGGACACTATCATTAAGCAATACCGTTTTATTTCCCGTTGGGATGCTATTTGCCATATCCATTTCCCAGCATCGGAGGAAATGTACACCCATGCAGTTAGAAGATTAAAATTTGAAGAACTCTTTTTTGCTCAGCTACGCCTTGGGCTGATACGTGGCGCCAGGCACCGCTTTGGCAAAGGATGGACGTTTGATAAAGTTGGAAATCTATTCAATACATTTTACGAAAACCATCTTCCTTTTTCATTAACCAATGCCCAAAAAAGAGTTTTAAAAGAAATAAGAAATGATGTTGGCAGCGGCAGGCAAATGAACCGATTGTTGCAGGGAGATGTAGGAAGCGGTAAAACCATTGTTGCCTTGCTTTGCATGTTGATTGCAGCAGGAAATACAAGACCGGACGATGGCCAGACTTTTCAAAGTGTACTGATGGCACCAACAGAAATTTTGGCACAGCAGCATTTTAACAGCATTACCGAACTGGTAAAAGAATTACCCATTACTGTAAAAATACTTACCGGCTCAACAAAGTCAAAAGAACGCAAACAAATACTGGCAGCCTGTGCAGATGGCAGTCTGCATATTTTAATTGGAACACATGCCGTGATTGAAGAAAAAGTGCAGTTTTTAAACCTGGGATTTGCAGTAGTAGATGAACAGCATAAATTCGGCGTAGCCCAACGATCGCAGTTGTGGAAAAAAAATAGTTTGCCGCCGCATATTTTAGTGATGACTGCAACGCCTATTCCACGAACGCTTGCACTTACGGCTTACGGAGACCTCGATTACAGTGTGATTGACGAACTGCCTCCCGGAAGGCAACCAATTATAACCCTGCACCGATATGAAAACAAGCGGCCGCAGGTGATGGATTTTATAAAAGCAGAAATTGCCAAAGGCCGGCAGGCATACATTGTTTATCCCTTGATTGAAGAATCTTCTAAAATGGATTATGAAAACCTGATGAAAGGTTATGAAGAAGTGCAGTCCTTTTTTCCGGAGCCCAAATATTGGATCAGTATGGTGCATGGCAGGCAGGCAGCAGATTTAAAACAAACCAATATGAACCGCTTTGTAACCGGCGATACACAAATAATGGTAAGCACCACCGTTATAGAAGTTGGCGTAAATGTTCCAAATGCATCGGTGATGGTAATAGAAAGCGCAGAAAAATTCGGGCTATCGCAACTGCACCAGTTAAGGGGCAGGGTGGGCAGGGGTAGTGAAAAAAGCTTTTGCATTTTACTTACCGGCAGTAAGGTATCGATTGATGCTAAGGAAAGGTTAAAGATATTATGCGCCACCAACGACGGTTTTAAAGTGGCTGAAAAAGATCTGGAAATACGTGGCCCGGGAGAAATTGAAGGCACCCGCCAAAGTGGTAATTTAAATTTCAAACTTGCCAATATTATTCAGGATAGAGTGATGCTTGAGGTAGCTAAAACAGTAACCGTTGAAATACTTGAACAAGATCCGGATTTAAAAATGGCTGCAAATTTGCCCATATCAAACTTTCTGCATCAACAAAAGGGTAAAACGGCCTGGAGTAAAATATCTTAAATGATTTTGTTGAATCATTAACAGCATAAAGACACAGCAAAAACAATAATGAAATATTTTTGTTTTTTTATTCCGTAAATTGTTTAAAATATACTTCTTGAAAATTGCCACATTGATATTCCCAAAAATTATCCTGCTCACCTTGCTGCTTATTGCAGTACAATCCTCCTTTGCCCAATTGCAATTTATAGAAAACAAAGGCCAATGGAATAATGAAGTGGATTACAAAAGCGACATTCAAAACGGTTCCATTTTTTTACAACGTACAGGATTTATGGTTCTACAGCACAATGCAAAAGATATGGAAGCGCTTACCGAACAAATGCATGGTAATAATAATACCGGCGAAGCTGTCAATTTCCAAAGCCGAACACAACCTGGTAGTACCAACAACAAGCCCATTACCATTCATTCACATGCATATAAGGTTAATTTTGTAAAAGCTTCCGGCAATGTAGAACTCCATCCAGACAAGGCATTACCAACTTACAATAATTATTTTATTGGTAACGATTCAAGCAAATGGAAGGGATTTTGCAAAATTTATCAGGGTGTTACTTATAAAAATATCTATCCAAATATAGATGTTCGCTACTATACAGATCAAGGTACTTTAAAATACGATTTTATTGTAAACCCTGGCGGCAATATCAATGATATTGCGTTGCAATTTGAAGGCGTAGATAAGTTGAGTGTAAAAAATAAAGAACTGATAATTGGAACTTCATTAGGCGAAATGAAAGAGCTTTATCCATACACTTACCAGCTGGCTGATAAAGGAAGACAAACACTGGATTGCAAATATGTGGTTGAAAATAATATTGTGCGGTTTAAAGTAACCAGGTATGATAAAAATGCAACTATTGTAATTGATCCTACGCTTATTTTTTGTTCGTTTGTTGGCAGTTCAAGGGATAATTGGGGTTATACAGCCACGCCTGGCCCGGATGGTAGTTTTTTTGCAGGAGGTATTTCTTTTGAAGGAGGTTATCCTGTATCGCTGGGTGCTTTTGATGAATCGTACAATGGAGGTGTTAACGAAGATGGTAATGGTGGTTATGATATTGGCATCATTAAATTGTCAGCCGATGGAACTACCAGGTTATATGCAACCTACCTGGGCGGCAGTGCCAACGAACAGCCACATAGCATGATAACCGATGCTCAGGGCAACCTGATTGTTGCTGGCAGATCCAATTCGCCTAACTATCCAAGAATTACTCCACTTATTGGTTCAGGTGGCAAATATGATATTATAATTACAAAATTAAATGCAACTGGCAGCGCCTTGCTAGGCTCAGTTGTTATAGGAGGTACAGAAGATGACGGAGTAAATATTAAACCAAAATTTATTAATGTACCCAACCAGCCTCCAGGTGCATTTGACACAAGGCGTAATTATGGTGATGATGCAAGAAGTGAAGTAATATTGGGACCAAATAACATTGTATATCTAGCATCTTCTACACAGTCTGCAGATTTCCCTATTAGAAATTCTCCGATACAAACAACCTTTGGAGGAGGCCCAACTGCCCTGCAACAGGATGGAGTTATTCTTAATTTAAACAGCGATCTCAGCACTGTACTTTTTAGTACCTACTTTGGTGGAAGTGGAAATGATGCCTGCTTTGTTTTATCCATTAATCCGCTTACCGGTAATTTGTATGTGGGTGGCAGTACTACCAGTCCTGACATACCAGGGGATAAGACGGGAGTAATGAGTCCAACTTTCCAGGGCGGTGTAGTGGATGGTTTCGTTACAGAAATCACTCCCAACGGAAGTAGCATTATTAAAACTACCTACATTGGCACCAACGATAACGATCCTGCCAGAGATGGAAACGATATGGTGTATGGCCTTAAATCTGACCGCTTTGGATTTCCCTATATAATGGGAACTACAACCGGTAACTGGCAGGCCTTTAATGCCCCATTTAGTAACCCCGGCGGCAAACAATTTATCGGAAAACTAAAACAAGATTTATCAGGTTATGTGTATACAACCATGTTTGGTAATAACTCTGATATACCCAACATCTCACCTACAGCATTCCTGGTAGACAGATGTCAGAATGTGTACGTTTCAGGATGGGGCGGCGTATTTAATAACAACAGAGGCTATCCCTGCGCAGGTACCGGAGGTTTAGAGTTTTTAATAACAGCCGGAGCAATAAAAGCTACTACAGATAGGAAAGATTTCTTTTTTTTCGTACTCGAAAAAAATGCCACCAGCCAATTGTACGGTACTTTTTTTGGACAAAACAATGGCTTTGATGATCACGTAGATGGCGGTACCAGCCGCTTTGATGAAAATGGAATTATATATCAGGCCATATGCGCCAATTGCAATAATACACCCAATATATTTTTTCCAACAACACCAGGTGTTTGGGCACCGAGTAATTTATCTACTGGCTGTTCTGAAGCAATGGTAAAAATTGAAATGAATTTCGGAGGCGTGGGTGCAAGTGTAAAAGCTACCATTAATGGAGTGGTTGATACAATTGGTTGTGTACCACTAACAGTAAAGTTTACCGATACCCTTGCAAAAGGCAAAAGTTATATCTGGGATTTTGGAGATGGTACAGCACCTGTAAAAACTTTTGCTCCTGCTAACTCTATATCTCACCAATATAATAATGTTGGACTTTTTAGATTAATGCTGGTATCTATCGACTCTACAACCTGCAATATTTCCGACACAGCTTACGCATCAGTTAAGGTTGGAAACAATAATGTTGTTCCAAATTTTTCAGCAACAAAAACCGGTGGGTGCCAAAGCCTTTCTTTTCAATTTGTAAATACAACTACCGCCTCCCTGCCGGTATATACACCTAATACATTTGTTTGGGATTTTGGTGATGGCTCCCCAAGAATAAATGCTGGAATAGAAACAAAAATCCATTCTTATCCCGGCCCCGGAACTTACATTGTCCGGCTAATTGTTAATGACACTACTTTTTGTAATTCGCCAGACAGTGTAAGTAAATCTGTAAGGCTTGCGGTAAATGTAAAAGCACAATTTACCACACCTGCAAAGGGCTGCGTTCCATATACTGCAAAATTTGAAAACACCTCTTTAGGTGGTACAGATTTTATATGGGATTTTGGCGATAACAGCCCGCTCTCTACCCAGGTAAGCCCAACGCATGTATACCCAAATACCGGAGACTATACAATCAGGCTAATTGCAATAGACACATCTACCTGTAACAAAAACGATACTACGCTCTTTACTATCGCTGTATTTTCAATACCTACTGCGCTCTTTTCATTTTCGCCTGTGCCGGCTTTAGAAAATACAGCCATTGACTTTTTAAGCCGTAGTATTGGCGCAACAAGTTTCTTCTGGGATTTTGGAGATGGGGCAACTTCTACAAAGGAAAACCCCAGCCATCTTTTTAATGAATCAAAAACGTATAATGTGTGTTTGATTGCAATTAATGAAGCCGGTTGTACAGATACCATTTGCCAACCGGTAACGGCAAAAATTATACCCTTACTCGATGTGCCGAATGCTTTTACTCCGGGGAAATTTGGCACAAACGGAATAGTAAAAGTTGCGGGCTACGGTATTGGAAAAATGGATTGGAAAATTTACAACAGGTGGGGTCAGGTGGTTTTTGCAACTGCTGATAGAACCGCAGGTTGGGACGGCACATTTAAAGGTGCCCTACAAGCAATGGATGTGTACACTTATACATTAGATGTTGAATTTACAGATGGAAAAAAACTAAGAAAAACAGGTGATATTACTTTGCTGAGATAATGATTGTGGTCATTTATATGATTTGTTTTTAGGTATATTTTTAATAAAGAAATAAACGAAATGTTGCTGGTTTTGTTAAGTATAGAAAGAGGCTGTATAAAATAAGATGATTAAAAGAAGAATTATATCGGTTACTTTACTGTTGCTTACTGTACTATTCAGTAAAGCGCAGGATTTGCATTTTTCTCAATTTTTCAATTCGCCACTTTCTACTAACCCAGCCAATACTGGTTTTATTCCAGATGCAGATTATAGAATTGGCGCCCACTTTCGCAACCAATGGTCTTCCATATTGGCAGCCCCTTACAAAACTTTAAGCCTGTATGGAGATGCGCAGGTATTTCGTGAAAGATTGGATAATGGATGGTTAGGTCTTGGAGGGCTGATACTTGCTGATGAGGCAGGAAGTGGCGGACTTCGTTCAACAAAAATATATGGATCTGTTGCCTATCATCAAATGTTGGGAAGCAGCAGTTTACTTTCTGCAGGTTTCAATGTAGGGTGGGCAAATAAAAGAATTGATCAATCCAAATTAAAATTTCCAGACCAATTTGACGGTAAATTTTTTGATGGAAACAGGAGCACGGAAGTAAGACTTGTTAATAACAACATCAGCTATTTTGATATGCAGGCAGGTTTGAATTATGCTTATTTTCCGCACGAGAATGTATACATCAATGCCGGCTATTCTATTCACCATATTAACCGGCCAACCGAAACATTTTTCGACCAATCATTAGATAGCAACCGCATTCCAATGCGGCACATTGCTTTTTTAAATGCTTCGTTAAAAGTTAATGACAGGGTTATTTTAAACCCCAACGCCTACTTTACCTATCAGGCTAAAGCAAGTTCTTTTATGATGGGTTTAACTGCCAATTATAATTTATCCGGCGCTGGCGAAAAACAATTAATTGCAGGCGTTTATTACCGGTAGAATGATGCTGCCGTTGCAGTACTTGGATTTGAGGTCAATAACATCCGTTTTACTTTTAGCTATGACGCTACTACATCCGGTTTAAAAAACTTTAATAATGCACAAGG
>JBBQEA010000266.1:0-6467 GCA_038320245.1 Chitinophagales bacterium
TTGTAGGACAGTTTGATGGTGGCACGCATTTCGGGCTTTAGCAAATAGCCTTCATTGTTAAGCTTAATCCTAACTTTCATGGCCTTGGTATCAGGGTCAATGATGTTAAATATTTTATCCACTTTGCCATGAAATATTCTATCAGGGTCGCTTAAAGTAGTTACGGCTGCATCAATGCCCAACCTCACCTGGTTGATATCACTTTCGTTTACATTGGCAATGGCCCACACTTCGTTTATTTCTGCGATGTCGAAAATATTGTCGGTTTTATCGCTGCGCAACAGCATATCCTGATTAATCTTTTTCTGAATAATAAAACCACTCAATGGTGAACGCACTTCGTATGTAGCGCCTTTTTTAATATTGTAAATCTTGTAGGTTTCATTTATACGACGCAGTTGCGATTGCGCTTTCTCCAACTGGCTTTGGGCTTCCAGTACATCTCTCTCTGCACTTAACTTTCCTTCAAATAATTCCTGCGCAACCTTTACATTATTCTTAGCTACCAATACATCATTGTTGGCATCGTCTAATTCTTTTTCAAATCCTGCTACTTCGGTACTGCGAATGGTTGCAAGCAGTTGCCCTTTGTGTACATAATCTCCCAGCTCCACAAATACTTTAGTCACATTGCCCCCTACAACCGGAAAAACTTCTATCAGCTTATTATTATCAGCGGTGATTTTTCCATAAAAACTTAACTCGTTTTTAAGTGGGATGGTGATGGCCGTTTCAGTTTTGGTAGTGGACAGCATTTTGTCGCTTAATACAAACGTTTGCTTTTGTTCTTCATTTGTATGCACATCTTTACAAGATAAAAATGTTGCGGTTACAAGGAGTGTTATAAGGATGGTTTTCATTTTACAATACAGCTGTGTTGGTGATATAATTTAGTTGCAGGCCTGCCATTACCAGTTGCTTTTTCATTTCATTTAACTGGATGGTACTTTGGTTATAGCTTTCCATAAAATCTGTAAACTCCAGGCTGGTAATATTTCTTTTTTGAAAATTGGCTAAGATGCCCTGGTAAACTGTTTCGAGATTTTGGGCTACCGATTGGTTGATGGAGTTTAACTGTTGCTGCTGTTGCTGCCAGATAATCCAGGCCGATTCCACGAGGCTTTGCAGTTCGAGTAGTTTATATTCTTTGTTGATGTTAGACTGGCCTACCTGTGCTTCCGCCATTTTGATATTGCCTTTGTTCCTGTTCCACAATCGAAGCGGCATGCCAATGGTAAGGTTTACCTGGTTGTTAAAAGCGCCGCCCCGCTGGTCGTAACTAAGGCCGGTAGTGATGTCGGGCTTTGCGAGTGATTGTTGCCAGCGCAGGAATAATTCCTGGCTTTCCGATATTTTAAGTGCTATTAAATAATCCGGATTTTTGGCTGCTGCAATAACCAGCAGACTGTCTTTTAAATATTTCGGTTTATTGAATTTGGAAATGATGGACGGCTCATCTGCTATCGGATGAATGATTTCTTTGCTACCAGTTATCAATTGCAGCTCTTGTTGCTGCCGGGTAATTTCCTTTTGCAGGGTAGTTCTTTCATTCTTTAAACCCAATACCAGGGTTTGCAACCTCACTACTTCTTTTAAAGGCAGGTTGCCTTTGTCTGATTGTATTTCGTAAGCTGCCAACAACTTTTCCAGCACCACAATTTGTCCGTCAATATTTTTTACTTTTTGCTGGTCGAAATATATATTGTAAAAGTTTTGCGCCAGTTGAAATTTTAGATTTCGCAGCAATTCTTCAAATTCCAATGCAGCTATTGCCACATTCGATTTGGCAAAATCTACCTCTCTCTTTTTTTTGCCCCCCATATAAATCAGTTGCTGTACTGCAACACCTTTTTGACCATTGGCACCTACATCCAGTATTTTTTTATCCTGTGGATTCAGCGCATTGAATTCAGCAGCAAAATAAGGCTGCTCCCATATTTTTGCCTGGATAACTGCTGCTCTGCTAGCATCAATATTGTACTGCTGGGCCAGTAATAACAGGTTGTTTTTTTTAAACTGACTTTCACAGGAATCAATGCTGAAATAATTTTGTGCAAACAAAAAATGATAGGATAGGGTAAGGATACTTACAAGAAAAACTTTTGCCATGGAAGGGTTGTTTTAAAACCTAGGCAAAACTATTTGCCCCAACTTTAGAACAGCTTAAGATCAACCTTAAAAATAGCTTAATGAGAAAAAGTAATGATGAAAATATTTGTCTGCTCGTCAGGCGTATGATAGATGATGGAAGCGCCGTGCTGGTTTAATATACGCTGTACAATCCTTAATCCTAAACCTAGGCCTGCCTTTCCTTTGGCATTGGCGCCCCGCATAAAAGGCTGAAAAAGATTTTGTTGTTCAACCGCATTTAAAGTTTTACCGTCGTTAGAAATCGCTACTGTTAAACGACTGTTTATTTGGTTGATTAAGATATTGGCCTGGTTGTTATTGCTATACACGCAGGCATTTTTCAATAAATTAATAATGGCTATTTCAAGTAGAGATTTGCTTCCTTTTACTTCCAGCACGGTATCCAGCTCCTCAGAAAATTCGATGTTAAATTTTATCCTGAATTCGGGATGGCTTTTATGCAGCCGGTCGATGGACGCATAAATCAGCTCGTCAATTCTATAGGTATTGTTAAATTGACTGGATTTGTCGTTTAATTTGGATAACAACAATAATGAACTGATCAACTCGGTTATTTGATTTACATCGTTCAATATTGTTTTTAAAAAGCCTTGCTGTTTTTGATCTATCTGCTTATCCAGAATTCTATTTTCCAGTTGTGAAGTAACCCGGGCAACAGGCGTCCGCAGCTCATGTGATGCCTGTGCGGTGAATTCTTTTTGCTTCTGATAAGAAAGGTCAATCCGTTGCAGCATCTGGTTAAATTCGCTACCAAGTAAATCAATTTCATTATTGCTTTGTTTTACTTCAACCCTGGTATCTAAATTGTTTTCATTGATGCTTTTAATTTTAGAATGGAAATTATCCAATGGAAGCAATAGCCTTTTAACAGAATAAAAAGTAATGAACCAGCATAGTCCGGTGAATACGATGTAGGTGGTTAAAAGCGTATAAAATAAATATTCCAGCTTACGTTTTCCATAGTCGTCGGAGGCAGAAATGAGGGCATAGTAATCCTTGTAGTTGGTGTCGTAAAATACACCGTACACTTCGTACTTATTCTCTTTCTTAAAAAATGTTTTATTTACTTTAAGGTATTTGAGATCGTCTACATTCCATTTAATTTTTGCATCGTCTAAACTGCTGTATATTAACTGATAGCTTGAATCAAAAATCAATGTCTTTTCATCATACAATTTATTGATACTATTTTGGTCGATAATTTTTAGTAATTGCCGATCTACCTGCGCTACTTCTACCAATAATTTAATAGAAGAAAAAGCTTTTTCTTTTAAACGGCTTTCAAATTCTACCTTTCTAAAATTGGAAAACAGATAGAAAATGATAAATGCAGCGATGGCAAATAGTATTGAGAATACCAGGCTGATTAGAAATGATATTTTATTTTTTAAGGTCATTTTAA
Organism: Chitinophagales bacterium; assembly: GCA_038320245.1. Classification (GTDB taxonomy): domain Bacteria; phylum Bacteroidota; class Bacteroidia; order Chitinophagales; family Chitinophagaceae; genus Ferruginibacter. Next base: position 3,554 of record JBBQEA010000266.1, read on the forward strand.
TAAGCAGCTTTTAAATAGTAGCCGTAACCAACTTTTGTGTGAATGAGCTTGATTTCAGAATCACGGTCAATTTTTTTTCGTAAAAAATTGATATACACTTCAATCGTATTTTGATTGGTTTCAATGTGATAGTCCCAAAGCTCCGCTGCAATCTGGCTTTTTGAAAGTACCCTGCCATTGGCTTTTGCTAAAATTGCCAGTAATTTAAATTCCTTTGGCGTTAGATTGATGGCATTATTATTTCTGGACACTTGCAGTTCGGTAAGGTTGATTACCAGGTCATCCACACTTATGATATCATCAGCAGCCTGAGGTGTTATTTTTCTTCTAAGCAATGATTTGCTACGCATCAACAATTCATCAAAATGAAAAGGTTTTACCAGGTAATCGTCTGCGCCATTATTAAAGGCAGTTAATTTGTCTTCAATTTCTCCAAAAGCGGTGAGCATTAATATCGGAATATGTTTATCAAGCTCACGAATTGAATTACACACCTGTAGCCCATTGATACCCGGCACATTGATGTCGAGGATTAATAAGTCGTATTTTTTCAGGTTATATTGTTTCAACAGCAAACTGCCGTCATAAACGCAGTCGCATTGATAAGCATTGTTTTCCAGAAACAATTTTATTTCTGCAGAGAGCGTAAAGTCATCTTCGAGCAGCAGTATTTGCATCATTTATATATTAATAAAAAATTTGAACAGTCTGTCATTTGCAAGTTAATTCATTCCTCGAAACAGCTTTTTGCAAAGGAAGCGATTTGCCAACAATCATTGAGCCTCCTCCCAGATCATCTCTTTTTCCGGTTTGGCAAGTTCGGCCAATCTACGCAAAACGCTGAATGTCGAATTTAATCTGTTTGACAATATCACTATTTGCAACCACTAGTGCAAAATCTTTACCGGATAGCTGGCTTTCAATCCAGCATTCTAAATCAAAATAAAAAGAAAAGCCTTTTTCATGATAAGTTTTAAAGAGTGTAGCCACTCCTTTTTTAAGTGCTTCTAATTGTTGCTGACGGACTTTTTTCGTATCGGATCCTGAAACTGTTTTAAAAAAATCAAGCAGTAATTTTTCGCAGCGGTACATTCGTTCCGATTTGTGCATCAGCCGCTGAAAGGAACGCACCTGGTAATCCAATAAATCAAAATTGTTGAGTTCGTAATGAATAAACAGCAGTAACAATTTTGCAAATCCAAACTCATCCATCTCTTCATTCGTCGTATTCATTATCCTTTGTATCATTTTAAGCGCTGCCCTCGAATCTTTCATTGCATAATGATTGTAAGCAGTAAAATACCAAAGCATGATCTTCGCTTTCATACTAAATTCATCGGTAGAAATGGGCCTTATTTTTTTTTCACTTTCTACAAATTCAGTTGCTTTTAAAAATTGTCCGGTGTGGTTATAAAAGATGAAGGAATAATTATACCACCGTTCGTAACCGAGCAGCAATAGCTGGTGATTGTACACTTTATCAAGCAGTATTTTAAATTTGATGAGGTGCTTTTCAAATCCGTCATATATGCCACTTCGCACACAGAGCCAGAGATGCTGTAAATGTTCCGATAACATTGCGGATTCTATTTTTCCCAGCCCTTCTGTATTGTCTATAATTTCCAAATACCTTTTTGATATCTCAAAGGCCTTCTCCGGTTTGCCAATCGCCATATAGTAATCGCAAAGGCCCATGCTGCGTAATCCCAGTGAAGTGCGGCTCATCATATCTGCTTCGGTTGTTTTTAAAACGGGCATCATCAATTTGGTGAGCTCATCTTTTTCTTTTTTAGTTCGGCAGTATAATTTTTTTCGAAGGTAAAGGCGCTGGTAAGAAAAAGGATCACCTACCAGGGTGTAGTTTTCTATGATAGAAAAAATATGTTTTTTCTCTTCCAATACCTGCTGCACTTTGACAACACTGGGGTCGTCTGTATTAAACATCTCTCTCAAGTATTCCATCAGCAAAACATAAAAATGTCGAATGAAGGCATCATCCTGCAAGGTGATGGCTTTTATTTTTTTTAGCAATCGGCCCGATTGTCCATGCAGCCCTTTATACTGCAAAACCTTGTACGTTTCAATCAAATCTGTATGATTGCTGTCCATGTCTTTGTAAGCTCCGTAAGATTTTACAGATGCAATGATCTGGTCAAATAAATACTTTTTTACTGCAGGAAGATTGCTGACTTTATTTTTTGAAATAAATTTCTGAATGATCTGCTTTTCATCAAACCGAACTTGTTTGTCCAGGATGTCGAATAGTTTCATATAGCTTTTATCTCCCTGCTGAAAGCGGGTGTACATTTTAAAATATCGCTTCTCAGTTCTGCTAAGCGATTTAATCAGTTCATGTGTTTCTTCTAAGAGTGCTGCTTTCATTGCATCCTAATATACATCTTTTAAAATATTTTATAGTAAAAAAATAGGCTGTAGCATTTTATTTATTTTCTCCGTTAAAATATTGAAGATCAGTAGTTAACTAATCACTCCCCCTGGTTGGCCACTGCTAAATCAAACACAAATTGGTTTGCTATCGGGATGGCATCTAGATACTTTTAATTATTGTTAAACAATCGAACCAGGTTTAACCCATGTTTTAAAAAATGATACAGCAATTATAAAAATGACAACAATAATTTATAACCAATAAAAATCAATCAAAATGAAAAAGCTTTTCCTATTGACTGTTCTAGCTACGCTTACAAGCAGTATTTCTTTTGCCAAAATATGGAGAGTAAATAATAATGTGGGTGTGCTGGCGAATTTTACAACTGCACAGGAGGCTAATGATGCAGTTGCTGTTTTGGCGGGTGATACCATTCACCTGGAACCATCCACCACCAGCTATGGCAATTTAAGTTGTACCAAAAGATTAATCTGGATCAGCACAGGTGCTTTTTTAAACATCCAT
>JBBQEA010000267.1:0-6463 GCA_038320245.1 Chitinophagales bacterium
ATTGTATAGTTTAGGTGAATTTTGTCTCGCAGATGCCAAAATAGATGGCCCCCTAGCATTTTCAGCAGGAACATTGGAAAATTCATCTAAAGTATCATTAGAGGCAACACGTGCAGTAATTAAAGGAACTACTTATCTTAATGATGGGTTTAAATCTAAGGGCATTATAAATTTACACTTAGTACAAATTGGTGGTAGTTTAGAATGCCAAAATGCGGTAATTGAAAATTCATCGGACCTTGTTTTAAACGCTATTGGTATTAATATTAAAGGGGCTGTTCTTTTGACGAATGCCTTTTTTTCAAAAGGGCTGATTAATTTTTCATTTGGCAAGATCGGAGCAACTTTTGAATGCGGGAATGCCAATCTTTCAAACCCCCAAAAAATTATAATAGAGGCATATGAGTTAACCACAGGAAGTTCTGTTATCTTCAAAAAGGACTTTAGAGGTGATGGAGCTATAAGATTTATTGGTGCTAATATTGGAGGGTCGATGTTCTTTGAGGAAGGCACATATAATTTTTCTGAAAATTTTTCAATTGATGCAACAAGAGTAAATGTCAGTCATGATTTGATTATTCAAAAAGGCTTTAATTCTAACAGTGGGCTCCGATTAGTTGGGGCAAAAATCGGCGGCACCCTGGAATGTATAGGAGCAATACTTGGGAAAAAAGATAGTGTTGCTATTGATGCAAGTCGCATTTTAGTAAATGGAAGCGTTAATTTCGGAGGAAATTTTTCTTCTATTGGAGAAATGAGATTTTCCGCAGCAAAAATAGGGTTGGATTTTAGAGCAAACAACTGTCTTTTTAGCCATGAAAATAATACTTCTTTTAATGCTAATCGAATGATCATAGGCAATGATTTTTACTGTAACGATATTGATGCAAATGGTGAATTAAATATTCGAAATGTTGAAATTGGGGCAGATTTGCAGTTTAGCAACACAAAAATCACAGGAGATAATACAGGTAGCGCACTCAATGCAATAGGAGTTGTAATAAAAGGTAGCGTATTTCTGTATCCTCACTTCAATTCACATGGTATAGTAAATTTTACTTCAGCGAATATTGGAGGTATTTTCGATTGCATTGGTGCTAATTTTTTAGCCAAAAACAATTTAGATTCTGATGAAAATTTCAAATCCGAGGTTGTTAATGAGAGTAACATTTTTATTGCTAGAACAATAGATGTCGGAGAAACATTTTTTTGGAGGGACATGACTTCAAACCCGGAAGGAATAGTTGATGTTTCCGGGGGTAAAGTGGGTCAGTTAAAAGATGATCTTAAAAGCTGGCCTGATAAAGGAAAAGTTATAATTGAAAATTTTACCTATTCTACCTTCTATAATCCAACTCTCACAATCGAAGAACGTTTGGAATGGTTGAGACGCCAAAAAACGTTTAGCCGACAACCTTATGAACAAGTTATAAAAGTCCTGAGACTTACAGGACATGAAAAAGATGCCAGAAAGATAGCAAGGGCAAAACAAAATGATTTACGCAAATATGGTAAATTAAGTTTGCTTGCCCGATTTTGGAATTGGTTTTTAGATTTTACAATTGGACATGGATACCAGGTTTGGCGTATTTTAATTTTTGGTACTGCAATTATAGGTATTGGGGCCATTATTTTTAATATAGCCTTTAATTTGGGTGTAATGGTTCCAATCAAAGAAAAGGGATCAAATTATCCTTTTTTTCAATCCTTTATTTATTCTTCGGATGTTTTCCTGCCTATTGTAGACTTACACCAGGAAGCTTACTGGCTACCAGTTGGACTGGGTAAAGGCCATATTTTTTTTATGAGCTATTTATGGGTACATATTTTTTTAGGATGGATTTTAACAACAGTGGGAGTCGCTGGCTTAACAGGTGTGGTAAAAAAAGATTAATTCGGTATAAAAATGAGTAACAACAGTTCAGCAAACACCTCCAGCATAGTTTCAAAAGTCTGGGCATTCTGCAATACCCTTCGTGATGATGGCGTAGGTTATGGAGATTACCTGGAGCAACTTACTTATTTGCTTTTTTTAAAAATGGCAGATGAGTATAGTAAGCCACCGCATAACCGCACCATGCCCATTCCCAAAGAACATACATGGGAAACATTAACCAACAAAAGTGGGGATGAACTGGAGGTGCATTATAACAACTTGCTGCGTGAGCTGGGAAAAGAAAAAGGAATACTCGGGCAGATATTTATCAAGAGCCAGAATAAAATACAGGATCCTGCCAAGCTGTATAAATTGATTGCACTTATTAATGCAGAGCAATGGGTGCTGATGGGTGTAAAAGATAAAGGAGATATTTATGAAGGCCTGCTGGAAAAAAATGCAGAAGATACCAAGAGCGGCGCCGGCCAGTATTTTACACCAAGGGCATTGATCAAAGCAATGGTAGAATGCCTTCGCCCCGAACCTATGAAAACCATCGCAGACCCTGCATGTGGTACGGGCGGTTTCTTTTTAGCCGCTTATGATTGGATGACAGAGCACCTCGATCTTGATAAAGAAAAAAAGGAATGTCTTAAATACAAAACATTTGCAGGCAATGAAATTGTTGCAGGCACGAGGCGTTTGGCATTAATGAATTTGTTCCTGCACAACATTGGCGATATAGACAGCGATACGATTATTTCTCCCAACGATTCACTCATTGCCGCATCAGAAACCCGCTATGATTATGTAATGGCCAACCCGCCCTTTGGTAAAAAAAGCAGTATGACCTTTACCAACGAAGAAGGCGAGCAGGAAAAAGAAGACCTCACTTACAACCGACAGGATTTTTGGGTAACTACCAGCAACAAACAACTCAACTTTGTACAGCATATAAAGAGCATGTTGAAAACAACAGGCATGGCTGCGGTAGTGCTCCCGGATAATGTATTGTTTGAAGGAGGCGCAGGTGAAACAGTAAGAAAGAAACTGTTGGAGACCGCAGACCTGCATACGATTCTTCGGTTACCCACCGGTATCTTTTATGCTAATGGTGTAAAAGCAAATGTTTTGTTCTGGGATGGAAAGCCCTCCAGCAAAGACCCTTGGACAAAAGAAGTTTGGATATATGATTACCGTACGAACATTCACCATACGCTAAAAAAGAATCCACTAAAGCTCGAAGACCTCAAACATTTTATTGAATGCTACAATCCAAGTAACAGGCATAAACGCAAAGAAACATTTGATGTTACTACCAATCCCGAAGGCCGCTGGAGAAGGTTCACTTATGATGAAATCATCGCAAGAGATAAAACCAGCCTTGACATCACATGGCTAAAAGATAAATCACTTGCCGACTTAGATAACCTTCCCGACCCTGATGTATTGGCTTTGGATATTGTTGAGAATCTGGAAGCGGGGTTGGAGAGTTTCAGGTCGATTATTGTGGCGCTAAGTAAGTAAATTTTATGGTAGATCAGAAGGTCATATCAAATTTTAATGCCTGAAGGCAAATCTAAAAGCTCGATAGATTACTTTAATAGTATTGTAAGCTTAATATATGTACACAACACTCTAATAGGAATGTTACCGGAAGTAAAATTAATTATATTTAATACCTTTTTGTGAAATTACAATTGACTTACTTTTATTATTTAAGACTAAAATAAATTTATGAGCAATTCACAACGACCAGCTTCAGACGAACAAAAGCGTTGTTTTGTTGTTATGGGGTTTGGAATTAAAACCGATTTGGCTACAGGACGCGAACTCAATCTGGATAAATCCTATAAGCTATTAATTAAGCCTGTTGTAGAAGGGAAAGGCTTGGTATGTATCCGGGCTGATGAGATCCTTCATTCTGGCAATATAGATATGTCTATGTATCAGGAGTTGCTGAAGGCAGATGTAGTAATAGCCGATCTTTCCACGGCTAATCTTAATGCGATTTATGAACTGGGCGTCCGGCACGCACTTCGCCCCCAAACTACCATCGTCATATCCGAAGATAAGCTTGCATATCCTTTTGATATCAACCATATTAAAATAAAAAAATACAAGCTTTTGAGCGATGGTATTGACTACGATGAAGTGGAAAGATTTCGGGTAGAACTTGGTAACACACTTGATGCTGTACTAAATGACCAACAACCCGATAGTCCTGTTTACACCTATCTGCATGACCTTATACCTCCCTCACTTCAGGAACAAACATCAAAAGCGGTGGAACAAATACAAAATGCTATAGACATAGCAAAAGAGCAGAAAAATTTAGAAGATACTTTTAAAAGATCGGTTAATCCACAGGATATTATAACTTTAGCTTCGCTTACAGAACAAGGCGAGGAAGCCATCATTAATAAAAAATTTATTGAAGCAAAACAGTTTTTCAGCCATGCGTTGTCACTCGATAATAGCTATACAGATAATAAAATAGAAACCAACAATACTTACCTTATTCAACGGCTTGCAATAGCCACCTATAAAACGCAGGCGCCGGATGAAATTTCAGCATTGAAAGAGGCCATTGCATTATTAGGCAAATTAGATCTTCTTCATACGAACGATCCGCAAACTGTTGCAGTAGCAGGTGCTATTGAAAAAAGGCTTTTTGAAAAAGGGCAGGGTGACGATCACCTCAATAATGCTATTGAATATTTTCAACGCGGCTATTATTTACTTTATAACCGCTATCATGGTATTAACCTGGCATTTATGCTAAACTGCCGTGCTGATTCATCCCTTGACAGGACAAAAGCAGAACAGATTGCTGACGTAGTTAATGCTAATCGCATAAGGCGCCATGTACTCTTAATGTGTGAAAACGATTTGAATGAAATTATTACCCTGGAAAATTTGGCAGCAAAGAAAGCCAATAGACCAGAAACCGATAGCCTTTCAATTAACCTGAAGGTATCTACATTAGAGCAAAAGTTTTGGATTCTTGTTAATAAAGCTGAAGCTCATTTTGGTTTAGGTGAATTGGATGAATACAAAAAAGCACGCCTGCAAGCACAGGTTACTAAACATGAAGCCTTGATGATGGAATCTTTCGAACAACAGCTTAATAATCTTGAGACACTTCTGAAGAAACAAGAGCATCTTCTTGATTTCCTGGTATGAAAAGAAAAGATGAGATTTAATTATTTTATTCTCAGCAACTCCTCTGTTAGCGCGAATTATTCCTGGACTGGAGCTAAGTTTCTTGTGCTGTATAATTAATTATTACCTTGCGCATCTTAATTTTCTTCACATTGGTCCAAGTATATAAAAAGTTTCGTTAGCCCCCAATTAGTCCAAGTATATAAAAAGTTTCGTTAGCCCCACTTTAGTCCAAGTATATAAAAGTTTCGTTAGCCCCACCTTAGTCCAAGTATATAAAAAGTTTCGTTAGCAAGGTAGCATGGCATTGTGCGTAAGCTATACTTGTGCGTTGTAAAAAAGAGATTTGTATTTTTAATTTATGAGCAGTAAGTATAAATTTCATGATAACGATGAACTATATTTTATATCGTATGCGACAGTATTGGATCGATGTTTTCGTAAGAGAAGAATATAAGCTATAATTAGTATGCTGTGGCACAAGTAGGGCTGTGCCCAAGCTCGTAGTAGATAAGTGGGGAGGAAGAACATCAACTTCATGAGCTATTGGTCAGAATGCAATTTTCTATAAATTGCGTCAAAATATAAAAAAATGAAACGCTCTCTTCTACTGTTGATTGTTATTTTCTCACTTTCTCTTCCAGGCTATTCACAAATCACACCCCAGGTCAGTTCCAGCCAAACCATTATACAGGGGTTTGGATTGGGCACTATCACGTTAACTTATTCCAGGCCAAATATAAAAGGCCGCAAGATCTTTGGTTATATAGAACCATATGATAAAGTCTGGCGCACGGGTGCCAATTCGGCTACGGTAATAAAGTTCAGCAATGATGTATCTATAGAAGGAAACAAGGTACCTGCCGGCGAATACGGGCTGTTCAGTGTGCCCGGAGAAAAACAATGGACAATCATTTTGAGTAAGAAGCCTCAGCAATGGGGCGCCTATACCTATAGTGAAGCCGACGACTTCCTGCGCTTTGTTGTAAAACCCGGAAAATTACAGCAACCCGTGGAGACTTTTACGTTGCAGTTTGCCAATGTATATCCGACCAGCGGCGAGTTGCATTTATTATGGGAAAACACTTCCCTTGTAATGCATTTGACCTGTAATATCGATGCTGCGGTAATGGCAAGAATTGACTCGGCCATGCAAACCGATAAAAAACCTTATTACGATGCCGTTATCTATTACTGGAACAACAATAAGGATATGACCAAAGGATTGGAGTGGGCCAGGCAGATAGAAACAATACCCGGCATGCCGCTGATGGTTGCTAAACTTTGGTTAGCCCGTGTGCAATTGAAGAAAGGTGACAAGAGCGCAGCGATAGCAACAGCACAGGAAGGAGTTAAAGCAGCTACTGATGCAAAGAGTGAGGAGTATATACGATTGAACAAAGAAGTGATTGCAGAAGCGGG
>JBBQEA010000268.1:0-6463 GCA_038320245.1 Chitinophagales bacterium
AGGGCAAATGTTGTTATCGACCGGGCCACAATATGGCAGCCAGAAACTGCTTCCGATAAGGAAAACCAAAAGCAATACATAGCGGAGGCAAAATTTTTAAAGTCGTATGCAAACTTTAACCTGGTAAATTGCTATGGAAAAGTTCCGCTACGTACAAGCTATGCAAACACAATAGCTGATATCTACCCGGCTAGAACCGCTGAGGCTGATATATGGACCGCCATTGAGCAAGACCTTACTGCCGCAATCACCGACCTGCCAGTTAGTTATTCAAGTACTAATTTGGGAAGAGCTACAAAGGGTGCAGCCATCGCATTATTAGGAAAGGCATATTTGTATCAAAAAAAATGGGCACTGGCGCAAGCTCAATTTACTTTGCTTACACAGCCTCCCTTTACCTATAATTTGGCCACCAATTATCTTGATTTGTTTAGTACACAAAATCAGAATAATCAAGAAACAATCTTTCAGGTCATGAATCAGGAATGGACAGACTGGGGCATCGGTAACCAATACTATATGTTTGGCGGACAGGAGTTTTGGGGACAAAAAGCATCTCACTCAGGCAGGGCACAAGAGTATGGATTTAATGATTGGAAAAATGTTTTTATCACTACAAGTGCTGTCAAAGCATTTACCTATCCCAATCCGAATGGAGGTGTAGCCTACACAGATCCAAGGGCTAAATTTACTTTTTATGGAGATGCAGCAAGCGGTGGACAAACTGAATATTGCCAGAGTTGTGTGGGTGGCGCCATCCCGTTTAGCTTCACTGGTTCTAACGGTGGCTACCGTTGGCTAAAATATGGCTATTATGATAAAGTAGCTAGTTACGGCGGACCTCAAAGTGGTATTAATGGACAAGTGATACGATATGCTGACGTAAAATTAATGCTGGCAGAAGCTTATATACAGCAGGGTGTTACTTCAGCAATACCATTGGGTTTAATAAATGATGTAAGGAGCAGGGCAGGCGCAGTTCCCTATACAACTTTAGGTGATCAGGCAAATGCAATAAAAATTTTGATGAGGGAACGCAGGTTAGAATTGTGTGGAGAACAATCCCGCTATTTTGATCTTATCCGCTGGGGCATTGCAAAGGAAACAATCAATGCCGAAAAAACAGTAGAGGAGCCAGCACAACCCGCCAATCCTTTTAAAGATAAAAATGTATTACTTCCAATTCCGATCGATGAAAAAAGTACCAACCCTAATGTAGCAAGCGACATAAAGGATGATTGGAACTAATTAATTTTCGCAAGCAAGCAGTCGTTCAATAAACAAAAAAAGGTTCTCATTTGCAGAACCTTTTTTTATCAAAATAAATACCAGAGCCTCGTTCTTAAACAATTTTAACCCACATTGCAGCTAACAATCGTTAAATTGAGCAATAGCTTGGGTTTCAATTTTTTTGGATGGCGGTTTGTGTACTACAAATTTAATTGGCTTAAGGGGTTCGATTTTTGTTATTTGAGGGCGTTATGAATTTGTTTCAGGTCGTAGGTTGGTTCGGTGCTGTGCTTAATTTGTATAATCTTATCATAATTGTTTTGCGCTTTTGTCAGTACTGATTTTTGCGTGGATACTTTTCTTTTTATTTCCTTCCAATCATCGCTGATGCCGGATTGTTTTAGTTGATTGCGTATGGCGTTTACCAACCAATAGGCTAATAATCCAAGATGTAAATGAGCCATGGTAGTATCATCATTTTTATGATAAATGGGGCGTAGGTCTAAATCTGTTTTCAATATTCTAAAGGTAGATTCTATCTCCCTTAGGGTATTGTAAATCATCCATTCCAATGCTTTTCAATGAGTATTTTAAAGTCTGATGTATCGGCATAGTTTCCTTCATGGATAGCAGAATATTTGAAGAACCCTTCTATGTTGATGACCATGGCCAGTACAACCAATTTAGCATCGCTACGCTTTTCTTTGCTGCGTCCATACTTAGCCATCCGGTAGCTATCGGATTGGCTATGTCTTTTATTACCTTCAATCCCGATGGCTATCGGGAAAGTATTGGTAAGATTGTAGAGCATGATCCTGTCTTGCAGATCAAAGAGTTCATAGGTGGTAGTTGATAGATGGTTTTCAAGAACTGTTTTGTGTTTGCAAATAAGAGGCAGGTAGCATTTCATTAGCCGGATCCTCTATTGCATTTTTGAGAATTGCAGCCTTTTTCTCACCCCGGGCCAGCAATACAATTCGTTTTGCCTACAATATTTTTTTAATGCCAAGTGTTATAGCCTTCTTTGGAACTTTTGCCAACTGTCCCCCAAATTCTGATGCCGCAGCACCTCTTGTAGCATGGTCTGGCATCATTAATCTGGTTCCTGAATTTAACGGAGAGCCTGGCTGATTGAAACCGATATGCCCATTGCCACCAAAACCCGGTAACTGGAAATCCAGCCCTCCCAATTTATCTAACTTTTGTTCATAACCCAAACAAAAATCTTTTACTTCTTCCGGTGGGATTGATCCATCAGGAATAAAATAAATCCCATCAGGAATGTCAACCTGATCAAATAGCTGTTCTTTCATAAACCGAACGTAGCTGTGCAGCGAATCCGCCTTCATTGGATAATATTCATCAAGGTTAAATGAGTAAGCAATTTTAAAACTTACCCCTTCTTCTTTATGAAGCCGAACCAATTCTTTATAGATGAATTTGGGGGTAGATCCTGTAGCGAGGCCCAGCACAAAATGTTTGCCCTATTTATTTTTTTGTTGGATTAATTGAGTAATTTCATGCGCAACAAAAAAAGAGGGCTGCTGCGAATCAATAAATATCCTTGTGGGTATTTTTTCAAAAATCATCGGCACTTTTATTAAAACTGTTTCAATTAACATTTGATATTTTATTTATAGTTGAATAAACGTAAACATCCACTTTACAGGGTTTTGCCAGTCAGCGCCTTTGAACCCTGCAACCGGCGCTTTTATTAAAATCGTATTCCAGCCTTTTTGCAAATAAATTTTTGTCGGTGGCCGGTATTCGTATCCTTCATCAGTCAAAGGTGTTTCACTATCGCCTTTTTGTCCACCATGTTTCCAATGAGGCGGTTCTATTAATTTTTCATTTACCCACACTGAACTGTTACGGGCATCCCATGCGCCAACAGGCGGTTCATCCGTTGCGGTTGAACGGGAAAAATTATTAAAGCCGATCCAGAAATCTTTTTCACCATCTTCGTCAGCCCATATTTTTCTTGTGGCATACCAGGTGGTATTTTCTTTTGGATTCTGTAAATGAGAACTGATCATGGGATGCCAGAAATGCCGCAGCCAGATAGTAGCGCCAAAAAAAGAAGGATAATTTTTTAATTGAACCGTATCTGAAAATATTTTTATTTCGGGTGAAAAAGAAGTTGCGGTTTTTCCTTTATTATTAAAAGGGCCAATTAGTTTCCATTCTATATCGCTTTGTTTAAAATAGGGAAATGGTTTGTTTCCAAAAGACTGTTGTTTATGATCCAGTAAACGAGTTTCAAATTCCACAAACGCATTGTAACGCTCCGTTCCGGGTACGCCAAAGTCAGATAAATAATTCTTCCAGCCACCACCCTGCCAGCATCTTTCTGCAAATGTGAGCATCACAGAATAAACAGCATTCATGCTAATTAAATCTTCTTCATTACTCACCCTTCTGTCGGGCCAGTTACATAAAATGGCGCCAGGCCTGTTTTCATCACCTGCTTTTACATCATCGATCTGGTGATTGAATACTGTTACCACGCCATCAAACGGATCAAAATGGTTTAGATACAAATGCCTTGAATCAATAGCAGGATACCCGGGTTTCGGTTTTGCATTTCCATTCCACATTTGTAAGATTGTTCCTTCCGGTACATTGCCTCCCGGATCCCAGGCCATTACTTTCTTGCCCAGGGATTTTACATGCGTTATTATCTGAGGCAGAAATTCTTTATTGGTAATTTTTACTTCATCGCCGCCAATGTGGATATAATGCACATCCAGTTCTGTACATAATTCCGTTAAAATATTCCTGCAGATTACTACGCCTTCTTCGCTTTGCATATCCACTCCCGTTGCCCTTTTAAAAGCAGCACTGTGGCCGGGCATATCAATTTCAGGAATTAAATTAATGTATCGTTCTTTGCAATAAGCAATCAGTTCCTTCATTTCATCCAGCGAATAATATTCCCCCGGATTACGCAACATATTCTTACTTTCAGTCAGTTGCGGATATTGTTTACTTTGCAAACGCCAGGCAATATCTTCAGTAAGGTGAAAATGAAAAATATTGAGTTTATATGCAGCCATTACATCTATCAGTTGTTTCAGATGTTTGATAGATTGATAATTTCTACCCACATCCACCATAAAACCTCTCCAGGAAAAAGCAGGCCAGTCGGTTATTTCGCAGGCGTCAATCATAGTACCATCTCTCATCAATTGCTTTAACGTTTGAATGCCATAGAAAATGCCATGAAGATTATTAGCTGAAATCAAAATCCTCTTTTCATTGACCTCCAGTTTATATGCTTCACTTTGAAAAAGCGGAGTATTCATTTTTTCAATCTTCAATTCAATAACCGGTCCTGTCCCTTTTTCTTCTTTTCCAATGGAGGCCTGTAAACCTTTATCAGCCAGGTATTGCTGCAGGCGAACTGCTTCAATCTGCAAACTGTCATGAGCAATCTTTATCTCTTTGCAATTGTATAATTTAAAATAGCCGGGATTCCATTTTAGCTGTTGCGGCAATGGCAACAGGGAAGCTTTTTCCTTCAAATCATATACATAAGAAAACACCAGGTGTTTCCACAGTAAATAACCTTCTCCTTTCAAATGAAGGCCATCATTGCTGAGTTCTTGTTTCAGTTTTCCTTCTTCATTACAGAAAGAACTGTGCAAATCGATATAAGTAAAATGATATGCTGCTGCATTTTTGCTTAAAGCTTCATTCACTTCCTTTATCTGTTTTGCTTTTTTGAAATGGCCCTGAAATTTATTGTATATATCATTAACCGGTAAAATACTTTGTATAAATAATTTTGTGGAAGCTGATTCCTGCTTCATATAAGAAGCAATCAATAAAATGTTTTTAATAACACTATCTGTTGAAATCCCTCTTGCCAGGTCATTTACACCTATCATTAAAAAAACTTTGGCTGGTTTTCTTTTGGCTACTTCAGCTATACGATTTAATACAGCTGCGGAAATATCGCTGCTTATACCCCTGTTCTTAATTCGTAAATCATTAAACATTTCACTCCATTCACCGCCATCGGTTATACTGTTACCAATAAATATAATATCGTCGTTTGTTTCAGGCAATAAGGTAAAAAGTGTTGCTCTTTGATGATAATAGGTAGAAAAAAGGCTGTCAGGATAGTGCGGTAACTGCACCTGAGCTACCGATTTCATAGTTAACAATACCAAGAATAAAATGAATCTGTTTTTCATAAAACCATTTTTAATTTTACTCATACAGTTGATGTGCATAAAAATTATCGATCTAAATATTCCTGCAAAATTTGAGTACAATACCATTCCTGTCTTGGTAAATGAAATGGTCCTTTGTATAAATTCCCTTTTGCAGTTTGAGCAATACTTCCATCACGATGTAGGTACCCAAACCATTCCCCATTTTCCTTATCATGAAAATGTTTGTAAGCATAATCATGTACCTGTTTATGCATCGCTGCATACTTTTCATTACCCGTCATTAAATAGGCAAGCAGAGTGGCAATAATTACTTCGTTGTGCGGCCACCAGAATTTCATATCCTGCCAGTATTCCTGTACAGGTTTGTTGTAAACATCCCTGAAATACAAAATGCCACCATGCTCTTTATCCCATCCCCGTTCCCACATATAGTCGAGCATTTTACAACCCAATGCAATCAAATGGGGATCGTTGTTCCGGTATTTTGCTTCATGCAGAATAAACCATGCACCTTCCATGGCGTGGCCGGGGTTTAATGTTCTCCCATCTATATGATCAATGATGCTGCCATCCGGCGCCACCTGTTCCATCACACACTTAATATCATCTTTTATAAAATCTTTTTCTATTTCTGCAATCCATTTTGTAATCCATTCATCGCATCTTTCATCACCAATAGTTTCTCTTAATTGCTGTGCGGTATTCATCATAATCATTGGCACACCAATGCCTTTCGCCGGTCTGTTGCCTGTAAACTTCGGTTGCAGTAAGCCGGTTTTGGTGGCATACTCAATACATCTGCCAAAAACTAACCGGGCTTTGTCAGCTGCTGCTTTATCACCGCTTGCTTTTGCATAAGCTGCCGCAGCAATCACATAAAAAGTTTCAGAGAAAAAATATCTTCTTTTGCGGATGGGCCTTCCATCTCTCATCACATGAAAAAACATCTGGCCATCTGCATCAAAACAATGTTTGTTTAAAAAATCATATCCCAGTTTAGCGCCGTCGAGCCATTCCTGTTTTTTTTCTACGGTATTATATAAGGTGGCAAG
>JBBQEA010000269.1:0-6381 GCA_038320245.1 Chitinophagales bacterium
AGCCTCGCTGGCCCAAACAGTTACCGGTCAGGTAACAGACACAAAAGGGGAACCACTTCCCGGCGTTACAGTTTCCGTAAGAGGAACTAAAAATGCCACCTCCACCAACGAAAAAGGAATTTACACACTTAACAATGTAGCCGCAGATGCTGTGCTGGTATTTACCGGTACAGGTGTTGTAAAACTACAGGAAGGTGTAAATGGCAAAGGAACCGTAAACGCATCGGTGGAAACAAGCGTAGGTAACCTCAACGAAGTTGTTGTTACGGGTTATGGTACCTCCAGAAGAAAAGATCTTACAGGTGCAATTGCTACTGTACAGGCAAAAGATTTTAATAAAGGTACCTACACATCTGCCGATCAACTGATTCAAGGTAAAGTGGCAGGTGTACAAGTGATTAATAATACAGGTGCGCCAGGTGGTGCTTCTACGGTTAAAATCCGGGGAAACTCAACTGTAACAGGTAGTGGCCAGCCGCTATATGTTGTGGATGGTGTTCCTTTAGATGGCAGGTCTGTACAACCAGGTTTGGGAGATATTGGCACCGGTGGTAGTAACCCCACCAGCAACCCATTAAACTTTATAAACCCTGCTGATATCGCTTCGATGGATATATTGAAAGATGCATCTGCAACAGCTATTTATGGGTCAAGGGCTGCATATGGTGTGGTGCTTATCACAACTAAAAGAGGTCAGTCTGGTCAATCTAAAATTGATTTTGGCTATTCAACTGGTTTTTCAAATATCTTGAAAAAATTGGAAGTATTAAACGCCAGCCAGTTCAGGCAGGCATTGCCTTATTATGGGCTTGGTACAAACAATGATAAAGGTTCAAGTGTTGATGCATTGGATGCAATATTACAAACCGGCAAACTGAACAATTATAATATGGCCCTTAGCGGCGGTACAGAGTCTGCCAAGTTTCGTGTTTCTTTAGGTGTTCTTGATCAATCAGGAATTGTGAGAAAAACAGGCATTAAGAAGTATACCGCAAACA
This sequence comes from Chitinophagales bacterium, assembly GCA_038320245.1. GTDB lineage: Bacteria > Bacteroidota > Bacteroidia > Chitinophagales > Chitinophagaceae > Ferruginibacter. Next base: position 999 of record JBBQEA010000269.1, read on the forward strand.
TAAGTGCCCAATTTAAGTTTTTGGAAAAAAAGAACCTTGGTCTTGATATCAATATAATTCCTAGCCAGGTGATAAATGATATCGCACCTATTTCGAATAACGCAGGTTCAAGAGGAAGTTTGATAGGAAATGCTTTACAATGGAATCCAACGGAAAAATTGATTGTACGTAATTCAGCTGGTACACGGGATTCATTCAATGTTGTAAGAGGGGGTGATTTAATTAACCCCGTTGCTTTGCAAAATGCAGTAAATGATCAGGCAAAAGTTACCACTATCTTGGCTAGTATTTCTCCCTATATCAAATTCGCAAAATCTTTAGAGTATAGGTTTTTGTATAGCATTAATTATGGTACTGGTACCAGAAGAACCACTATCCAACCATTTATAAATTTCAACGATATACAGGATAGAGGTCGTGCTTTAATTGGATCAAACGAATTAATGACGCAGCAGGCTACTCACACCTTAAGTTTTAACCAAAAGGTTTCTTCTAAATTAAATTTAACTGCTGTTGTTGGTTATGAATATTTGAAATTCTCCAATAAAGGCTTCAATTTGAATGGTTATGGACAGTCCGGTGTACCTGGTGGGTTTGGTAATTATGGTCTTGACTTTACAAATTACATTCAATACAGCAATACTTCCAACAGGGGTGTAGGTTCATTTGTTGATCCTAGTTCCGAACTGCAATCCTATTTTGGAAGGGCAGATTTAAACTACAATGACCGTTATTTATTGAGAGCTACTTTCCGTGCTGATGGCTCCTCTAAATTTGGGATTAACAACCGATATGGTTACTTTCCGTCCTTCTCCGCCAGGTGGAATGTAAGTAAGGAGGATTTTTTCAAAGCTGGCTTTATCAACAATCTAAGTTTAAGGGCTGGATGGGGTAAAACAGGAAATCAAGAATTTCCAACCGGGGCTGCTGTAGATAGATACGGTTTTGCTGGAGACAACAGTGGTGGTACACCCCCTTTAAATGTTGGAAACATAGGTCTAAAATGGCAGTCTGATGCTCAATACAATTTTGGTGCAGACTTAACCTTATTGAATAACAGGATATCTGTTACAATGGATTATTTCAACAAAACAACAACAGATTTGTTATTTCCCGTAGAACCAGCTCAGCCAGCGCCGCCGGGTGGTGCTCCTACCTGGTATAATGTGCCCGGCAAGATTGTAAATAAGGGTTTTGAAGCATCGGTTAATGCCGCGATAGTTAGTAGTGCTGATTGGGGTTGGGATTTTGGTATCAATGCAACTTTTCAAAATAATTTAATGTCCGGTGTTAGTTCGCCCATCCCTACAGGTGCGTTGGATGGACAAGGTATAACAGGTTCAACTGTTCAGACACTACAAAGTGGCTATCCAATTAATGCTTTTTTTACCAGAAATTTTCTTGGTATGGATAAAGCAACTGGCCTTGCAAACTATGAAAAAGACGGTGATGTTGCAGTGTATAAAGGAAGCCCAAATCCAAAAACATTGTTGGGTTTAAGTACAACAGTAAGGTTTAAGCAATTAAGTTTAACTGCCAATATGAATGGTGCTTTCGGCGGGTTGATTTACAATAATACATTGAACAATGTTATCAATGTGGGTAGTATCAACAACGGTAAAAATATTGCGCTGTCAGTTTTCAAGGATCCAATTAAAGAATCATTTGCCAATCCGGTAACTGCATCCTCCAGATTTTTGGAGAAAGGCGACTACTTGAAAATGGCGAATGCAACTTTATCTTACAGCATTGGTAATATTGGGAAAATGTTCAAAGGAGTTAATTTATATGTAACCGGACAAAACTTATTTGTTATTACCAAATACAGTGGATTTGATCCTGAGATTAATGTTGACAAAAACGTAAATGGTGTTCCTTCTGTTGGGATAGAATATATACCTTATCCATCATCAAGATCAGTGACATTTGGTATTAATGTATCTCTATAAATTTTAAAAATTAAAAATCAACTATATGAAATATAAAATTTTAATGTTGGTCACTTCCTTTTCGCTTGTATTGGGAAGTTGTACCAAGCTGGAGGAAAAATTAAATGGTGAAACTAATCTAAACCCAGCCTCGGGAGGTGGAAGTGCAAATGTAGCGGGGCTTTTGGCCGGTGTTTACTCCAGCTTCAGGGGTATGTACATGGACCAGTGTAATTTATATGCGCTGGGTGAAATGTCCACAGATGCCTTAATCGGGCCAACCCGTGGTGGTGACTGGGATGATAATGGTGCTTGGCGGGTATTGCATTCTCACAGGTTTACAGGCGATAATGCACACGTAAAAGATGTATTTTTTGGTTTAAATGGTGTAAACTATTCTGCTACTGATATGTTGCGTTTTAGTCCTACTCCCCAGCAGGCTGCCGAAGCAAGGCTTTTACGTGCCTTAGCTCAATATTGGTTGTTGGATTTATTTAACCAGGTTCCTTACAGAGAGCCAGGTGAAAGTGCCGTCACAGCATCAAAAGTTAGAAAAGGTGTTGAAGCATTAGACTATATTGTTGCTGAACTAACAGCAATTATTCCTGATCTGCCGGCAGCACCGGTAACAAAAGCTAATAAAAACGCTGCTAAAGTTTTGTTGATGAAATGTTACCTCAACAAAGGAGCCTATGTTAACAGAGCCACGCCGACTTTTGACGCTGGGGATATGCAAAAAGTAATTTCACTAGCGGATGAAGTAATGGCGGGTCCTTACAGCTTTGCGGCTAACTACTATGATAACTTTGCTCCAAACAACAATACCATCGGTAAAGAGAATATCTGGACTCAGGAAAATGTAGGTGGTGTTTCTTCCGGCGGTCTTAGATCAAGATATCATGCAGTACTTCATTACAACAATGCGCCAGGTGGATGGAATGGCTTTAGCTCGTTATCTGATTTCTATAATAAATTTGAAGCTTCCGATATAAGAAGGGGTACTAATTATGACAAAGCTCCGGGTGCAAAACCTAATCCCGGAAAGAGAGTAAATGTTGGATTTTTAATAGGACAGCAGTATGATTTGACTACAGATGTTCCACTTAAAGACAGAACGGGTGCGCCATTAATTTTCACACCAGAGGTTAAGATTATTGAGAAGGGAAATAACTTGGAAGTAACTGGTATACGTCCATATAAAGTTCCTATTGATTTTGTAAATGCAGATAATGGAAATATTGATAATGATAATCCTATTTTCAGGTTGGGAGATGTAATGTTGATGAAGGCAGAGGCGTTATTGCGTACCAATGCAGCAGGTGCCGGTTTAATAATTGTTAATACATTACGTGCTGACAGAGGTGCTACTCCTTTGGGGTCATTGACTCTTGATAACATGTACGATGAAAGAGGTCGTGAAATGTATTTGGAATGCTGGAGAAGGCAGGATATGATTCGTTTTGGTAAATTCCTTTTGCCATTCCAGGAAAAGGCTGAAACAGATGATCCTAAATATTTATTGTTCCCAATACCGAATGGTCAGTTAGCTGGCAATCCTAACTTAGATAACAACGGGTATTAATTTGTAATATCATTTAATGATAATTTTCTAAAGGCCATTGTAATAATGGCCTTTAGTTTTTTTAGTAATGTTTGCTTGGAATCGGTGGAATAATGATGAAGACGGTCAACTTTTTTAAAAGCATAATTTAAAATAAATATCGATGAACTTCTTTGTTTTGAGCGCCTAAATAAACGGTATTTAATTCTTGCGGTAATTGTTAAACTATTGCCTATTGCACCTGTTCTTTCTATTTGATGAAGGCTTATTTTTATTCAATCACTACTTTTGCGTCCAACACTAATAGTAGCCACTAGAAATTAATTAATGAAATTTTTACTTTTTATTTTTTGCCTGTCCGCTGTTATTTTTTCCTGCAATAAGCCGTTGGAAAAACCATTGTTTCAACTGGAGAAAAATACCGGGATTGATTTTAATAATACTGTGATAGACGGGCAATTGGAGAACAGCTTTTATTTCCGTAATTACTACAATGGAGGTGGAGTGGCAATGGGTGACATCAATAACGATGGCCTGCCTGATGTAATGCTCACTTCCAATATGGCTGATAGTAAATTGTACCTCAATAAAGGCAATTGTAAGTTTGAAGAAATCTCTGCTAAAGCAGGACTGAAGCAGGATAGTATGTGGAGTACAGGTGTAACCTTTGTAGATATTAATAGCGATGGCTGGTTGGATATTTTTGTGTGTAATTCTGGCCACATGCAGAATGGTAACCGGAGAAATAAATTATACATCAACAATCACAACCTGAGTTTTACTGAATCTGCAGCAGCGTATGGCTTAGATATTATGGCCTATACAACCCAGGTTTCTTTTTTTGATTACGACCTGGATGGAGACCTTGATTGTTTCATGATTAATAATAGCCCTATTCCAATCAATAGCATAGGTGATTCCAACAGAAGAAGCACTCCTGACGCTTTGTGGCCTGTAGCACAGTTTTTAAAAGGTGGTGGAGATCATCTTTACAAAAATGACAATGGCCATTATTCAGAAGTAACCTTGCAGGCCGGCATTCATGGCAGCCTCATGAGTTTTGGGCTAGGCGTTTCGGTAGGGGATTTAAATAACGATGGTTATCCGGATATTGTGGTTTCCAACGATTCTTACGAAAAAGACTACATCTATATCAACCAACAAAACGGCACTTTCAAAGACTTGTCGGAAGAGATGACGGAACACAATAGCTTTTCTTCCATGGGCGCAGATATTGCCGACATCAACAATGACGGCTATAATGATATTTTTACAACAGATATGTTGCCCGGTGATGATTACCGATTGAAAACGCTGGGTTCATTTGATAATATTGATTTGTACAAAACCAGGGAAACCCATGGCTTTTTCCGCCAGTTTATGACGAACTGCCTTTTTGTAAACAATAAGGATGGCCACTTTATAGAAACAGCCAATTACAGCGGCGTATCAGGTACCGACTGGAGCTGGGGAGCCTTATTTTTTGATGCAGATAATGATGGCTTGAATGATATCTATGTTTGCAATGGCATCAATCATGATGTTACCAATCTGGACTTTATGGATTTCTTTGCCAATGATGTAATCCAGCAAATGGTGGTATCTGGCAGAAAAGAAAATGTTGATTCAGTTTTAAAGCACATTCCTATTAACCTTGTTCCCAATAAGGCATTTAAAAACAAAGGAAATTTACAATTTGAAGATGCCGGAACCTCCTGGGGTTTTGATGCTCCTTCCTGCTCCAACGGCGCAGCCTACGCCGATTTAGACGGCGATGGTGATTTAGATTTAATCGTAAACAACGAAAACCAGCCGGCCTTTGTTTATAAAAATAATTCAAGAGAGCTTACTAAAAATAATTACATCGGCATCACCTTAAAGGGTAGCCCAAAAA
>JBBQEA010000270.1:0-6372 GCA_038320245.1 Chitinophagales bacterium
TGCTGTAACCGCTGTTGAATATATGCCCATTTTAAATAAAATACCTCTGTTGCAACCCGATAAAGCAGGCTTGCAATGTATCATTTAGAAGACTAACCGCATTTGTTTTGCACAGCCTGTGTAACGGAAACATTTCTATATTCCGGAAAACTACGCCGGTATTGCTGTTAGATGACTGCAAAAAGAGGAAATTATTTTTATTTCCGAAATAAATTTCCCATAGGGTTGTTGGGGAATGATGGGCAAAAATGCAGTGCAGCAGCGGTTTTGACGGCAGAGCGGCAGTTTAATTGTTTAGGTGGAAGGCTATTTACTGGCCTGGATAATTACTTATTGTATAGGAGACTGTTTGTGGCAGCCGTTTTGTTTTACTATTGCAGGCTATTAACATTTGTTAACAAATAATAACAAAAACATCATCTAAGTAACTACCTATGTTGTATATTGTAATTTATTTTTGCCAATCCTTTATCTACGAAATCTCAGCGTTCCTTATCCTCCGTAACCCTTTGACAAATACAATGCTGCTTGGGCATGTGTTTTAAAATCAATATTATGAAGAAAATTTACTTGGTTGTATTATTGGGGTTTTTATTGGGGCCGATGGTGGGGTGGGGCCAAGTGACCTTAGCTACTTTTAACTTTGAAGCCAGCACTTTGGCTCCTAGCTCAGGAGCTATTGGATCACCAGTTTTAACAGGATCTGCAGCTGTAACTTATAACGGGGGGTCTACTACAACTCCTATTAAATCCGCTTGTTTTGCATCAGCCAATACCAAATATTTTGAACTTACAATAGCAACCACAGGATACACAAATATTACAGTGGATTGGAATGGAATGATTTCATCTATTACTGGCAATTGGGTTGTAACAGCCAATGATGGAAGCGGGTATGGTGCTACATTATCAACTCAAGTTTTGACCACTGCTTTCGCAGCCGTACCTACTTTAAGTCTTTCTTCTTCATTTGATAACAATGCTTCAGTTAAGATAAGATGGACAGCAAATGTATCTGCTATGCAAACAATCAGGATAGATGATATTGTAATTAAGGGAACAGTTGCTTCAACAGGCACATCTACCATTTCACAGGGCGTGGCTGTAGAGCCTGCAACAGTCTCTTCGTTGGTCAATACTTTAGCTGCTTCCACAACTAATTTTGATTTTGCAATAACTGATGATGGTGCCACACCTGCTACTGATGCAGTAGCTACGCAAATATCTAAACTAATAATTACGCAGGGGCCGGGAAATGAAATCATAGATTGGTCTCAAGCCATACTTGGAGCACAAATAAGTGATGGTACCAACACTGCTAATGCTGTAGTAAATGCCACTGATTTAACCTTTACGCTGCTATATGCTGCAGGGCAAATTGGATACATAGCAGACGATACCACCAAAACGTATAGTTTAAAAATTTGGTTAAAAACTGCATTGGGTGGAACACTGGCGGCAGATATTGATGGTAAAAATTTTAATTTCCAAATACAGAATTCAGGAGTAACGATTGCTGCCGGAAGTACCTTAGCTGCATCACAAAGTGAACAGTCCTTTAGTACAAATAATGAAGTGGTAGTTACTGCAACCAAGTTAGGTTTTGTACAGCAGCCGCCCCTCAATACAATTGTGTCTAATAATATGGCTCCATCGGTAACAGTTCATGCGTGTGATGCAAATAACAACAGGGATATAGATATAACTACTGGTTCTGTTTCAATAACAAGCGGAGGTACACTTTCACTAACTCCTCAAACAGCTAGTCCTGTTGCAGGGCTGGCAACTTTTAGCGCCATCAATCATACTGTAATAACGGGTTCAAGTATTGTATTAAACGCTACATATACCGGTTTAACTCCTGCTTCGAGTTCAGCTTTTAACATAATCAATATTGCTTTTGTAGATGGAGACTATATCACAACTGGATCTGGTACATGGTTGAGCAACGTCGCAAGTCCAGCTATCTGGAAAAGAAGGGTTTCAGGCACATTTGTTCCAAATAATTCTCCTCTTTATACCACTAGTAATAATGTTTATATCGACAATACGCATACGATCACAACAGGCGGTGCGTTTGGTAATACTGTAAATTTAAAAGTGTTATCTGGTGGCAAATTGAATGTCAATCATAATTCTAACAGTGGATCAATTTATATTTATAATGGTGGTATTGTGAGAGTAAATGCCTCTTTAACCAATACAGGTAATTTAGATGTAGAGGATAACGGAACGCTGATCCTTGATAATAAATATTCAGCTGGTTCAACACCAATATGGAATGGCACTGAAAATTTCAGGCCAAATTCAAAGCTGTATGTTTATGACTGGGAATCAAATACACCATTTATGAATGGCAACGTAAGCACGAATACTTATGGTGTTTATAATGCGGCCTTTGGAAATGTTTATATTGATTTTGCAAGTTCCACAACTGGCACTCTTAATCCTGCTAACTGGGATGATATGGTTGAGGCCGGTACTTTCAACCTTTGCCATGGAAATCTTGAATTTATTTCTACAAGAGGCACCATGGCCAATTTTAAAATATCTCAAGGTCATACAGGAACATCCGGAATTGGCGGTGATTTAATATTGTCTAGTGGAATGACTAGTGGAAAGAGTGTTTTTTTGAAAACAGGTAGTTCCACCTTTAATTTTACAATTGGTGGAAATTTAAAGTTGGATTGTCCCGGTGATTTTATTTTAAATGGAGGGACTTCAGGTACAACAGTGCTGAATGTAAATGGCAATATTTTAATGAACCAAGCAAATACTGCTTCCACAACTGATTTGCGTTTTCATAGTTCAACAACTACACCTTTAGTAGTTAATTCAACTCTTTTTTTAAAAGGTAACCTGCTTGCTACCAATGGATCTATAAGTTCTGCCTTTGCTCCTATAACAGCTGCCGGAGCAAACCCGGCTGTCCTTGCTGCTGAACTGATCTTTTCCGGGTCCTCAATACAAACAGTTAATTTGGCCAATTCAATTGGTGTAAATACTACCGATAAGCAGGGCGTATCTTTAAAAGTCCGGGCACCTGCTTCGGTTTTGCTAGATGCCAATAACTTATCACTTTGGCAAAATTCATCCTTATTAGTAGAAGATGGAGGTACTTTTGATTTTGGATATGCAGGCTCAAATCCATTACTTGTAACTCAACCAGTCTCAGTAGGCGGGTCTAATTGGTTCAAGACAAATCAAGGTTCTACGTTAAGAATTACATCTCCTGATGGAATCACAACAACGACTGGTGTCGGAAACGTACAGGTTACTGCAGGGAATAGGATTTATAACCAGCTTGCAACTTTTCATTATATAGGTAAGATAAACCAGCTTACCGGTAACGGAATTACTAATACCAGCAGTGGAAAGGTAATTATTTGTGATTTACTTGACAATAGCACACAGTTATCTTTTAGTAACTCAACAGTACTCACAAAGGCTACAACAATAAGTTCTGTAGGCGGAAAACTTGATATTAGAAAAGGTCAGGTAATAGAAACTAATACTGAATATATTGATAAAGCATCAGCCAGTAATGGAGGGACTTTGTATATGAGTGCAGGCACTTTGTATAAAGTGCTCAAAGGTAACCCCACAGGTACTTTGAGTAATGCAGATGAAATCCCAAGAATGGATGGAGTTGCTTTTGGATATAATTTGTCAGGTACCAGTGCAATTGAGTTAGCCGGTACTGGTAGTTCAGATGCTTTTCAAACCTTAAGGGGAAGCCGAACCTATAAAAATATTAAATATAGCGGCGCCAACACTTTAGGGACAGACTACAAAAATTTAAGCAGTAATGCAGTCATTGACGAAAGTTTAAATATAAATGGAACTGCCGTAGTGGATTGCATTACCACACCAACCAATGCTGCATCTTTTACTGGGGCCGGCGGTATTATTATGAATGGTGGCAGAATTCGTTTTCTTAATAGAACAACAGCTCAACCCGAACTTTTGGGCACTGCAACCGCCTATAATCTTAGTGGTGGTGTAATTGAGTTTTATGCCAATGCACCAGGTGGAATGCAAACAATTAAAGGTTTAGATGGAAATGTTGTCCCTGCGCCAATTGTATATAAAGCCATCGAGGTGACAGGCTCTGCTGTAGGTAATAGCAGTTCGAACATTACATTGGGAGACGCAGGTAAATTTACTGTAAAAGCAAACGGTATTTTTGAGATCAATGATGACGCTATCGTTGGGCCTATTTTCAATAACCAGTCTGTTATAGTAGAAGGAAGTGGTGTTTTTCGCACAGGTGATGTGGATGGCTTTAGTGGAGGAACCGGTGCAACTGCAACTTCTGTAAGGTTAGATGTGGAAACAATAGATTTGCAAACCGGGAGTACAGTTGAATATTCTAGAGCCGATCCTCTTTCGCCTGTTAATCAAACAATAACAAAAGTTATATCTGGTGGATTAGAAACCGCTTATCAAAATATCAGCTTTACGGGAACAGGTACACCAGCCAGTGTAAAAACTGCTCCTGCCACATTAATAGTGCAGGGTAATATGACTAAAACTGGTAACAGTTTGTTTGTACACAATAGTGGCACAGTACTATTCGACAATACTACTGCAACGCAAACTTTCACCAATGCAGGTAGCACGGCTTTCAACTTTTACAACCTTACCAATAGTAATACATCTCCAGCTGGTTTAATCCTGGCAAGTGATCTTTCTATTGAAAAAACACTTGCACTTACAACAACTGCAAAACTCGATGTTGCAAATGCAACTACCGTTTCTTTGATATCAACAGTTAACCGTACAGCTAATGTTGCAACTATACCTTCTGGTGCATCTATCATTTATACAAACGGCGGTACCGGAGGTAAATTTGCAGTTCAGCGTTTTATGCCGGACCGAAGGGCGTGGAGGCTGATGACAGCTCCTTTGCAAACAACTGGTATTCAAACAATCAGTGCAGCCTGGCAGAATGCACAACAAAGCCCAAACAGATTAGTTCCCGTGATAGGAACAAATGGCGTCGGCACTGCTATTACAAATGGAACAACTGCTATCAATGGTTATGACCAGGGGTCAACAACAAATCCATCATTAAAATATTATAATGGAAGCGGCTGGAGTACACCGGCATCTACGCTTGTTCCAATTAGTACTTATCCTGGTTACATGCTTTTTGTGCGTGGCGACCGGCAGATTATCATCACCAACCAATATGTAACACCAAATATTACCACTCTAATACCAAAAGGTCGAATAAACGTGGGTACGCAGCCTGCTTTAACAACCACCGGTTTTCAGGTTATTGGAAACCCTTATCCTTCAGCCATAGATTTTAAACTGGTAACAAAAACTGGCGGGCTTGCAGACAAATATTATTTGTGGGATCCTAAATTAGGTGGCGCAAATGGAGTGGGGGCTTTTGTAGCATTTTCAAAAAACTTATCAGGCAAATATGATCAGACACTTGTTGATGTAGCTGGAGCTAACACAGGCCCATACACAGGTAATTCAACACCATTACCCGATGATGGAACTATTGAATCTGGAGCAGCATTTTTGGTTGATTTTGGCACAAGCGGAATGGGTACGCTTCAAATAGACGAGGCAGTAAAAATAGCAACATCAGGCACATCTACATCTACACCATTTGGCAGGCCATCTGCACCAATTGTAGATCGGTATTCAACATTAAGAACAAACCTGGTTTCTATAAATGCAGATAGCAGCAGCTTTTTATCGGATGGTGTTTTGGATGTTTTCAGTAGCCACTACAAGAATGAGGTGGATGAAAACGATGCATTGAAAATTGATAATTTTACTGAAAATTTAAGCCTGTGGAAAAATGAAAAAAGAATAGCTATTGAAAAAAGACAGCCACTTACAGAAAACGATAGTATTTTTCTGCAGGTAAAGTCGCTTAAATTTAGAAACTATCGCTTTGATTTTGAAGCAAAGGAATTAGCAGCCAATAATCTCCAGGGCTTTATTGAAGACAGTTACATGTCTACATCTTTCCCTTTAAATATGGAAGGCGTTACCCAGTATGGTTTTTCTGTACAGAATATACCAGCTTCATATACTGCAGATCGTTTCCGCATCGTATTTAAAAAAGTTATTAGCTGCAATAGCCTAAAGGCTTACCTGCATAACAGCGATGTAGCTGTAGACTGGCAGGTAGCAGGCGAATTAAATATTAATCGTTATGAAGTTGAACGCTCGGTGGATGGTATTAGTTTTTCTACTGTGAAAAGCACTGCATCAAAAGGAAATAATACAGGTGTAAATACTTACAGTGGTTTAGATGAAAAACCATCGCCGGGTATTTACTATTACCGCATAAAAGGCATCAGTAACAATGGCGCTATTGGCTACAGCGAAACAGCGAAAGTA
>JBBQEA010000271.1:0-6348 GCA_038320245.1 Chitinophagales bacterium
ACGGGAGGTCGAATCGGAATTGACTTAATTTCATGTGTATCAATAATTTTTAATGATGTTCACATGCCTTTACTGCTTTTTTATGAGCGACTAAGCCCGCCAATAGCGGACACTTATCATGTTACGGCATGATTTTGAAGAGTGCAAATGTAGGGGTTTAATATCATTTTAATTGTCATGCTACTGCCATATACAAAATAAAACCTGTAAAATGAAAATAAAATAGCATACGCCTAACTAACATACCATCTTACCAAACTATAAAATTCTATTTTAATATTTTTCCGGGTATGGCTGCAATCAGTTGCCGGGTGTAGGTTTCCTTTGGAGAATAATAAATTTCATCAGCGGATCCCTGTTCAATAATTTTCCCTTTTTGCATTACCATTATCCGATCGCTGATGTAATGAACAACTGATAAATCGTGGGAAATAAAAATAGCTGTAAAGCCAAATTCATTTTTTAAATCATTGATAAGATTAAGTACCTGCGCCTGTACGCTGATATCAAGTGCGCTTACACTCTCATCAAAAATTAAAAAAGAAGGATTAAGCGCAAGTGCCCGGGCAATACAAATCCTTTGCCGCTGTCCTCCGCTAAATTGGTGTGGGTAGCGGGAAAAATGATCGGGAGACAGGTTCACTTTTTCCAGCAATTCTATCACTTGTTGTTTACGCACTTTATCTGTGCCTGACATGTGATGCACCTGCATCGGTTCTAAAATGGCGTTTCCAATAGTCATCCGTGGATTAAGCGATCCATATGGATCCTGAAAAACTATCTGGAGGTTCTTTCTCACCGCTTGCAAATCGCTGGCAGATAAATGCGCAATATTTTTACCGTCTAAGATTATGTTGCCTGCGGTAGGTTTTACTAATTGAAGTATGGCCCTTCCTAAGGTAGTTTTTCCACAACCACTTTCCCCCACCAATCCGATGGTTTCTCCTTTTTTTACAGAAAAACTAACATCGTCTACTGCTTTAAATGGCTCCTCATTTTTACCGAATAGTTTTTTCTTTCCAGGATAAAATACCTGTAAGTTTTCAACAACCAGTACATTTTCAGGCGAACTATTTTTTGCTACAGTTGATTGCGGAACAGGCGCTTTTTTTTCGAGGCTGGATTTTAGGGTAAAGTCATCCGTATTAGCAAGGTTTAAAAAATCACCCACAACCGGTAATCGTTGTCCACGAGCGTGGTTACCAGGCCTGCATGCCATCAATGCTTTTGTGTAAGGATGTTGTGGATGTTGAAGAACGGATGTTGTAACACCTTGCTCCACAATCTCACCTTTATACATAATTAATACCCTATCAGCAATATCTGCTACAAGGCCAAGATCGTGGGTGATGAAAATGACTCCAAGACCCATTTCTGATTGCAATTCTTTTATGAGGGATAAAATGGTTTGTTGTACAGTTACATCCAATGCTGTAGTGGGCTCATCTGCAATTAAGAGCGCAGGATTGCAACTCATTGCCATAGCAATCATTACCCTTTGCTTTTGGCCGCCACTTAATTGATGGGGATACCTGTCAATCATGGCAGCAGGGTTCGGCAAGCGGACTTTTTCAAACAAAGCAATAGCCTTTTCTTTTGCTATCGGGGCAGCTACTTTTTGATGTAAACGAATGGCCTCCATTACCTGGTAGCCACAGGTAAATACCGGGTTCAGCGATGTCATGGGCTCCTGGAAAATCATGGCAATATCTTTTCCTCTGATGGCATTGAGTGCCGTATCACTTAGACCAAGCAAATCCAAAACTTCATTTTCTTTATAAAATGCTACTTGTCCTTTAACGGTTGCCTGTTTTGGCAACAAACTCATCAGGGATAAAGAGGTAACTGATTTACCGGAACCGGACTCGCCTACCAATGCTACCAATTCGCCGGGGGCTACATCAAAAGAAATATTTTTAACAGCCTGGGTGATATTACCATCTGCCGTAAAATGAACCGATAAATTTTTTACTTTTAATAAAGCCTCATTCATGGGAGCTAAAATTAGCAAATATGTACAGCCGGATAAAAATTCATTTTCCTTATTTTTGCACTCCCTTGTTCAGTAAGGCGTTGAATGCTGCAAATGCTGCCAACTACAAACCACAAAAACACAAATAATAATTATGGGAAGGATATTTGAAGTTAGAAAAAGTTCCATGTTTGCCCGCTGGGATAAAATGGCTAAAAACTTTACCCGCATTGGAAAGGAAATTGTTATTGCGGTAAAAACAGGTGGCCCGGATCAAAATGCCAATGCTGCATTGCGTCGCTGCTACCAAAATGCCCGCAGTGTTGGTATGCCGAAAGACAGAGTGGAAGCCGCTATCAAAAGAGCCATGGGCAAGGAAATGGTAAACTACGATGAGATTTTATATGAAGGATATGCACCTCATGGTATTGCTATATTGGTAGAAACCGCTACAGATAATTCTACCCGGACTGTTGCCAATGTGCGCATGCATTTTACCAAAAGTGGTGGCAGCCTTGGCACAAGTGGCAGTGTTGCTTTTACATTTACTCACATGGGAGAGTTTAAAATTAAAAGTACCGGGTTAAATGTAGATGACCTGGAACTGGAATTGATAGATTATGGGCTGGAAGAGATTGGGGAAGACAGTGAAGGCAACATCGTTATCCGGACAGCCTTTAACGAGTTTGGCCATATGGCTAAAGCCCTGGAGGAGAAAAAGATTGAAGTACTTACTGCTGAACTTACCAGAATTCCTTCCAACACGGTGGAACTTAGCGAAGAAGCTGCACAGGATGTATTTAAACTGGTAGATAAATTAGAGCAGGATGAGGATGTACAAAAAGTATATCACAACCTTAAATAAAAAACTGGACCTATTTCGCATAAAAAACCCTCCGAATGGAGGGCTTTTTTTATGCAATTAATCTATTAGTAACTCCATAAATCGAGTTCATAATTAAATATCTTTTCTTTAATTCTTTCGCCTTCCAGCAATTGAAATATACCGTTTCCTTTAAGACCAGGAATTTCATCCAGGTATTTATTAAATGGATTATCGATGGTACTTTTTATGATACGACCGCTAAACATCCGGCTTTCAAATAATTCTTCCCAGCTCTGTCTTTGGCCATAATTTTTACCGTTGTAAATATCATACTTAGCAAAAACAGGTCTTAAATCAGGATAATATATCCAGAATAATTCATTGTCAACACCCACTAATTGGTTGGTTTGTGAGGAATAAACATTGTACAAAGGAGCAATACCTAATATTCTCCAGAATAAACGAGATGATTCCTTATCGAAAATAACCTCTTCTTTAATCCTGAATTTCATAAATGAATCCAACACAATATCCCTTGACTTGGTAATATAAGAAACGTTACCTGCAGAGTCATAAACCTGAATCTGTACCGGCTCACCTGTAATTTTCCTAACTACTTCAGCTTTGGTCATGGGTGTTGTAAAGCGATCATCTATAGCAGAAAAAACTGTAACAGAACTATCTTGTATTGCCTGCATTAAAATGGAAATAAAGCGTTGGTTACCGTTATTTTCATCTGCTGAATAGCGGAAAGGCATATTGATTTTTTCTCTGGTATCAATATCACGCCAAATTTTATGGCGGTAAACTGCATCATCCACTCTCAGGTGTTCGTAGGGCAAAGGTGTCCTGTCACGGATATCCCTTGAATCTACTGCCTCATCCGGACGCAATGATTTTCTGATTTTTTTAATTGGTAAACTATCATTGGCTGGTTCAGCAGCAACAGTCTGCTTGGCTGTTGCCAAAGAATCAACCACCACAGGGCTTATTTTTGCCTTGGTTTTACCCTTGGTAGTTTTACGGGCGGTGGTATTACTCCGCTTGGTAGATGACCTTGTTTTACCTTTTTGCGCCTCTGCCAAATGACTAAAAAGGCATAGGCAAGGAAGCAACAACAGCATCTTTAAAAGACTATTTTTCATAAGTTAACTTGTTTTATGCTAGAATAATGAAAAGCCCGGAGGATTTTGTATGGTTCTTGGTTGACCATCCGGGCCAACAACTTTAATATTATCAAATGTTACAGTTGCACCCGGAACCAATAGGCCCATATATTGTTCAGCTGGTGCAAGGCTACCGCTTGTTAGCGCTACTTGCTTTACGTTTCTGTCGCCAGGGATACTGAAATAAACAGTTGCACCGGTAACAGTAAATTTGGCTTCAAAATCAAAATTCTCTAAATCTGCCCTTACAAAACCCTGACTTCTAAAAGCAACTGCCTGCATTCTTCCACCACCACTTGGCCCTACTTTTATGATAGGATCCGGAATTCTTTTAACCCTGAAAGGGAAGTTGCTTGTTTTACCATCGGCAGTTACAGAAATATTAGCTGTACCTACCGTAGTTACTTTTACAGTTCTATTGCTGGTACCACCGCTAATGGTTCCACCAGTCATGTTTACAGATGTTTTATCCCAGCCAGATCCAGAGGAGATAGTAACAGGGTTCTCAACACCTATATAAAATACATTCATCTTATCTAACATTACTGCTGCACCACCCGGTACACCTACAGTGTATTCAACCTTATCATTTATTGTAACATCCTTGCCATCCTGCCCTTTGTATACTATCGTAACAGGCATGCTATGAACACCTGCACCTCCAGCATCCATTTCGGTTTCGGCATAACCTTGTGTTGCATTAAAAGATTGTCCGCCAATTGTAATTCGTGGCGCAGCTGCAGAACTAAATATTCCCACACCAGCTTTAACTTTTAATTTTTGCCCTGGCATTAAATAATTTGCAGATTGACTAACCAATGCTACAGATTTATTATAAATAACTTCTACCTGGCCAATTTTATCATGACAATAAGTAACTACCTGGTTTTCGGCGTTCTTAACATCATTTTGAAATTTCCCTAAAATTGTAACCGCAGCAACAGTAGGCGTCATGTGAAAATAATTGTATTCCCATGAGTTTTCACTTCCGGTGGTTGACGGAGGAGTTGTTAAGTCGATCGGCAATTTTACATCGTATTGTGCTTTATCTTTTGGTTCAACAATACTCAATAATTGCTTCTTGTATTCTCCTAAATCCTTTAATAACTCCTGACCTTTGCCGTTTTTAATAAAAAAACGGGTAGCCGCTTCTAAGTCATCCTCTTTGTAGGATTTCACTCCAGCTTCAGGATTATAACCAGATATTCGCATAAGACTGTCTCTATACGATTCAATCTTGTTATACAAGGCGTCAGCATACTTTCTTGCTTCATCTGCTTTAGGCCCCCAGATATTTGCTTTTTCAGCAGTTTCCGGCTTAGCCATTTTTTGCCTCAGCGATTCAAAAATAGTTTTGTTTGATCCCTCAATAGATTGATTGGATTTTGAAAGACTTGAGTCAACCACTTTAAATGCATTGAGAATTTCAGCCGACACATTCAAGGCTAAGATGGCTGTTAATACCAAGTACATGATATTAATCATCTTCTGCCGGGGCTCTTTAGGTAAAGCCATAGTATTTTAGATTTATGGATGTTTTTAAATGTATTGTTCGGATTTCAGCTTCAATCAGTTTATTATTACATGCAATCATTTATCGTGTTGCAAAATAATAAACGAACATCTTGCCATTATATTATTTTGCCTGCATAGCACTCAACATATTTCCGTAAACGGAATTAAGTTTAGTAAGATTGGTAGCTAATGCACCAATTTGCTCTTTTGCTTTATTAGCATCATCAACGCTATTCATCATAGCCTGGCTGGCTTCAGCCATTTTACCATAAAAACCATTTAATGCTTTCAGGTGGTTGTTGCTTTCTTTTAATTCCAACTCGTAAATGGTATTTAAAGAACCCAGATTTTTAGTTAAAACCTGCACCTGCTCGTGAAAGCCTTTAGCACTTTCGGAGGCATTATTAAACGATGACATGGTAGCTGCGCTATTATTAAATGCTGTAGTCATTGTTCCCAAAGCAGTAGAAGCTTCTTTTGTTTTAGTATTGAAATCACCCGTGCTTTTAACCACATCACCCACATCAGAAAGGCCGGTAACGGTAGTACCTAGTTTTTGAAAACCTTCGCCCAGTTTTTTAAGGTTAGTTGGTGTAATGTCAGCTTCCTGCATCATTTTATCCAACGATTTTAAAGCCGGATTTGCTGCAGGAACAGCAACTGCGGCCACTACATCTTCTTCGTGTGATTTTGGTTTTACCCATTCGATAATTGCGTAAACAAGGAAGATCGCTGTCTCTGTCCACATACCAATTGTAAGCATTGTATTTGCATAAGATTGGTGGGTGATTTTAGCCCATGCGGCAAAAATGATAACAGCTGCACCAGCACTTACTAAAACATCAATTAGGGTTAAAAATGTTCTTTTT